>NZ_JBVICA010000008.1:84515-254277 GCF_055573115.1 Streptomyces sp. NPDC030222 | reverse complement strand
ACGCCGCCGACGATGTCCATCTGCCACAGCTGCATCGGCCGGTCCCGCTGCCAGCGCTTGTAATCCGACCGCTTCCGGCGCCGCACCCCCGCCTCTACCAGGCCATGCCGGACCAGGATCCGATACACCGTCATCCGCGACGGCACCGGCGCCACCGCCCCGGACCGTTCCAGCACATGCGCGATCCGCCGCGGACCCCACCTCGGGTGCTCGCGCCGAAGCTCGCACACGGCCGCCTCCACCTCGGCAGACGCCTGATGCGGACACGAAGCCGGCCTGCGCGAACGATCCGCCAACCCGGCCAGACCAGAAGCCTCATAACGGGACTTCCAGCCGCTGACCGTCTGCCGCGACACCCCCAACGACGCGGCGACCTCAGTCACGGTCAATCCCGCCAGCACGGCCAGGACAGCCCGGTATCTCTGCTCGACAACCGACAACTCCACCAGCGCCAATCCCGGCCTCCCCACACACGCCGCAACGACGCGCACAGAAAAGCCGATCACGGCCCCCGTCAACCATCAGCTGGGATCGAACTGTCAAGCATCACCCGGGATCGGACACAAGCACCTGATCCCAGCGCGGTAGGACTTTCCCTACTTCATCAAGGGCGCTTCCGCCGCGACAACGCGGCGTCGCGCGGCCCGGCGTCCGGCCCGCCGCTCCTGTCTTCGCCCCGCTACGGACCGGCCGCCGGCCCGCGCGCCAAGGCGGGGGGCTGGATGGGGTGAACCCGGATCGGTCGGCTTCCTGTCAGAGCAGATGCCTCCGGCGGGGGCGCTCAGGCTCCGGGATGGAGGGGCCCGTCCTGCGGTTGCCGGTCCGATGTGGTGCGGGAGGGGCTGTCATCCCGCCTGCCATCGACCCAGGCGGAGCCGAGCAGACACGGGCCCTGGCGTCCAGGTCGTTCGTACAGTGGCGCGCTCCACCTGGACGCCAGGACCCGCGCCCGCTCCACGGTGTGTGGGTCGACGGCAGACGGGATGACAGTGGGGCGGGGTGTGGCTAGGGACGTGCCCCCTGGGTGCCCGAACGGTCGATCCGTCCTCGGGGCTCCGCCGACCTCTGTGCATCCGATCAGCGCACGCTGACTCATCTTTCGGGGCACACTAAGGCTGTGATCGATTCATGCGTGCGAGGCGCATTGCGCAAGTCTTTGTCAACGGCTGCGGCAGAGTCAGGAGGGGGCGCCGGGATTTCGCCCCTAAATCTTGAGGATGATGGCTCTATTTGGTCGGGTACTGGACTCGGTTTCCATCCTTGGTTTATTGCGGACCCCGCAGGCGGATTCAGCTGCCGCCAGTCGCCCATTTTTGGCCTTTGCATGATTCGTGCGGCCCTACGCTCCGCGTTTCTTACGACTCGGGCGGTCTCTGCCGGTGATCTTTTGCAAGGGCAGAAATTTCACGCGGCAGCTACGGCCATGTACTACACCGCAGCATTCCATGGATTGGACGGTCTCCTAGCTGCCCGTGGTCGAGTCTTGGTGCAGCCGGCGCTCGGTCAAGTCCGGCCCTATCGTCACGAACTGCCAAACGGTGCCATTTCCGCAGGGTTGAAGTTTGAGCCGCTTCCGAAAAATCCAGAAGTCATGTGTGGGACCTGGACGAGGCAAGGCGTTTGGTCGTTCGAGCCCAGGCGGCGCGACCACGTAGCTCGTTGGCGTGAGCTAAAGCAGCTCGTGTCGGCGAAGCGTGCTGAGCTCCCAGGTTACGTCGTTGAAGCACTCTCATACGCATCAGGTGAATCCATCGCTCAGAAGAGTTTGAGTGAGCTTCTGGAAGACGGGATCCCTGCACTGGCTCGCCTGCGTCATCAAGCCCTATATGAGGGCTTTGGGTATGACGATGAAGCATTCGACGCTGCGGCTAATCAAGTCAATCCGTACGGAATCGGATTGGATGCGCGTGCTAGCTCGCTGCGAAATCTAGCGGTAGGTCTTCTATCCGAGGCGCTCGCGATCGCTGACCTCCTATTCGAGTGGGAAGCTGAGGGTTACGAGAATGCGAATATGGTCAGGACTCGACTTGTCTTGAGCACATTGATGCCTGCGTTTGAATTCGAAATCGGCAACTACTCGGACAAGTTGGATCCGGAAACAGTTGCAGCGGTGCAGCGCATCGTCGACTGGCTCTCCCCGCGAAACGCGTAGACGCTCGCTTAATGACGGTGCTGCTGACGTACCGGGCCGCCTGGGGTCAGGTGATCGGTTGGGACGCGTGATGCAATCGTTGTGCGTCTCGCCGGGCGAGCGGGGTCGTACGACGTGTAGCTCCGAGCCCGGCAATCTGGGCCGCCTCTGGGTCGTGCGAGGGGGCTCAGGGATGACCTGGGGCGACCAAGAGTGACAGGTCGGCTACGAGGGTGATCCGGGAACGCACAGGTCAGGGGGTTCGTCACCTACTGGTTCGCACCCGGGGGTGGCGGTCAGGCAAGATGGGGTGTTTCTTACCGCGGCGGCAGGTGAAGTTGCTCGTGATGGTGCCAGATGAGGTATCGGTCCTCTCGGCGCAATTCGGCAGAGCCCCACTCGATGCGGATCACGCCCTGAGTCATGGAGCAGGCGTAGGCGACGAGGGCGAGCTTGATGTCCGCTGACAGCAAGGCGAGGTCGGGGTGAGGGTCTGGCTCGTCCAACTCGTCGAGGTCCAGGTCGAAGGCCTGCTGCATGGGCTCGGGGCCATGCCGGCGTATCAGGTCGGCACGCAGGCCCGTGGCGCGTCGTAGTCGTGCCGCCGTGACAGGGACGTCCTTCTTCGCGTAGCGGAACGGGTAGATCATGTGGTCGCTGAGGATTACGAACGTGCGTCCCTGTAAGCGCACCGGGTTCGCCCCCGGAAGCGAGGAGAGGCTGACTTCCAGTTCCTCGTATTGGGCGGCGTACAGGCCGTGCCCGTACGCCTCTAGAGTCTGAGTCTGCACCCCTTCGTGTCCGGTGCGGGCCCTGTCATGCGCTCGGACCAGGCTGGCGGGGATCAGGTCAGCCAGCTGGTTGGCGGCGTCACCAAAGGCTCTCTCGGCCCACGCTGTCACGGTTCCCACGGCCCTACCGCCCTTCCCCCTTGTGGCACCTGAGTGCCGAGCAGCATTCAACGGAACCGTGCAGGGTGAGGGTGAGCCGCGCAAGAGGGCATCCGACGCACGACGGGGCGCACGGTGCCCTGGAGCCCAGCCATCGGGCTGCGTTGAGCGGCAGAGGGTTGTCATTGGTGGGCCGTACGCTGCCGCCATGCGCAGAGGAGCGATCACACAGGGGTGCGTACTCAAGGCCATCGCGGAGTATGACCAGTTGGGACGGGACGAGTTCCTGGCGAGGTACGGCTACGGCGAGGCCCGCTCGTACGTTTTGGTGCACGAAGGGCGGGAGTACGACTCCAAAGCCATAGCCGGCGTGGCGCATCAGTGGGATCAAGGGCGAGCCCTCAAGCCTGATGAGTTCAGCGGAGGCAAGGAGCACGCCGCGGCGTGGCTGAAGCGGGCTGGTTTCCACGTCAAGGCCGTCAAGAATCCTGACTGGGCCCGGGACGAGATCATCCTCGCCTGTCAGCTCGTGATGGAGAACGGCTGGAAGGGGCTGGACGCTCAGGACGGCAGGGTGATCGAGCTGTCAGGCCTGCTCCAGTTGCTTCCCATCCACGCCGAGGCGGAGCGCAACGAGAAGTTCCGCAACCCCAACGGAGTGGCGCGCAAGACGTTCGACATCGCCACGCGTCATCCGGAGTACCAGGGCAGGCCCACCAACGGCGGCGCGCTCGACGTTGCGGTGCTGATGGAGTTTCTCGACCGGCCTGACGAGATGACCGGGGTCGCTCGGCTCATTCGCCAGGGCATCGCGGCCGGCGAGCTGCAGAGCCTTGCGCCGACCGAAGACGAGGAGTTCGGCGACTACAGCGCTCCTGAGGGACGGCTCCTCATGCGCCGGCACCAGGCCCGCGAGCGGAACAAGAGCCTGCGGAAGAAGAAGATCGCTTCTGTGACTCAGCGCGGTGGGCGGCTGGCGTGCGAGGCGTGCGGGTTCGACTTCGAGGAGGTCTACGGCGACCGCGGTGCTGGGTACATCGAGTGCCATCACGTCCTGCCGTTGCACGAAGCGGGCGAGGGGCGGACCAAGCTCAGCGATCTCGCCCTCATATGTGCCAACTGTCACCGCATGATCCACCGGCATGCGCCATGGCCGACCCCTGGAGAGCTGCGGGCCTCCATCGAGCGAAAGCTCGCAGCTGACAGGCGTGCCGCGGAAGCCATCGCCCGACCACGCAGGGCAGCTGACGAGCAGATGCCGAAGCCGTGATCTGACATCCACTGCTGACATCAACGTCGGCGCACAGAGGCAGTCCCGTACGGCTGTGGGCGGCAGCCGTCGCTGGGGCCGCCACGGTGCTCAGCCGCCATCGGGCGAACTTACAAAGCAGATGTCGGCGGGATCGCTACCTTGTCTCGAGTGGTCGTCAACTCGCGGGCAACAATCGTGACGCCATTATTAAGGACAAAGAACCGCCCTTTCGCGGCAGCATCCTCGAGCGTTCGCTTGATGTCAGTGTTTGGCGGGGTTGTGCTCCTGAAAATCGCGCACGTTGTCATTGACTGACACGCCAGATCGGACCGAGAACTGGCGACAGCCGAATACGCGCGCCCACCAATACCGGGGCCGGTCTTTATTCACCATTGCGGGAAGTCCGGCGTCCTGGTGGTCAGGGCGCCGGACTCCCTCACGACGCTGCGCAACGTGCAGGCGTCTCTCATCCCCCGGCACGCCCCATTCGGCAGGGCGTGGCGATCGGGGGAAAGCTCACGTCAACGGATTGCCCGGGACCGTCACGGTGGGTCCCTGGACGATGAAGGTGTCGACGGGGCCAGCAGGGCCGGTGGCTCCGGTGGAGCCTGTTGCCCCCGTGGGGCCGGTGGGGCCTGTTGCACCGGTGGGGCCGGTGGGGCCGGTGGGGCCGGTGGGGCCGGTGGCTCCGGTTTCTCCGGCGGTTCCGGTGGCACCTGGCTCCCCCCTGGGTCCAGTGGGCCCAGTGGGTCCCGTGGGTCCGGTGTCGCCGGGCTCCCCGGCGGGTCCGGTGGCTCCCGATTCGCCAGCGGGGCCAGTCGCCCCGGTAGGACCGGTAGGACCGGTTGCGCCGGTGGGGCCGTTGGGTCTGGTGTGCCCTGGTTTGCACTTGTCGTCTCCCGTCGGTCCTTTCGGGCCGACTGTCCTGGGCTTCGGGCACTTGTCCCCGTCGGCAGGCTGCGTCGCTGCGCCGAAGTGGGAAGTTTTGTCCGTGCGCTGCACGCCGGCGGTTACTGGACTCGTGATTCCCATGAGCGCGAGGGTGAGCAACCCGATCGCGCCGCCGGTCAGCCAAGCACTCCGTCGAGGAAGCGGACCGAGTAGGGACCGTGACGTGCCGTCAGAGCTCATGCATTTTCTCCCGATTCTTCCGAAAGCGAACCAGTCGCCGTCACGTGCGGCCCTCCCTACGGCGTTTGATCGGCGCACACTGCGTAGGGGGTGACGTGGACGTCTTCCTCGGTCTGATTGTCGACGAGCACGTGCCACGAGTCGTCGACCGGCTTGCTGGTGAGGTTGTGCTGCGGTGGGCCGGTGAGCTGGAACCCACCGCCGGTGAGGACACTGCCCGCGGGGCACGTGGTCACCGCCGTCCCCGGCACCCTTCCGATCGCCACACCGTCGGGAAAGGAACCGACGACGACGGTGTCGACGACCGTGTTGGAGGCGGTGTCGATCACCCGAACATCGTTCGTGCCTTCGTTGGTGATGTACGCGAAGCTGCCGCCGGGCGTGACCGCCACCTCCCTGGGGGTGGTGCCGACGGGGACGGTGGCGATGACCGTGTTGGAGGCGGTGTCGATCACCGATACATCATTCGAGAGGGCGTTGACGACGTAGACGCGGGCGCCGTCAGGCCTTACCGCCAGGCCCTCGGGGGCGTCACCTACGGTGACGGTGTCGACGATGGTGTTGGTGGCGGTGTCGACCACGGACACGTCGTCCGAGTCGCCGTTGGCGACGTAGCCGAATGCGCCGTCGGGCGTGAACGCCACATCCTGGGGGCCGAGACCGACGGGGAAGGTGTCGACGACGGTGTTGGTGGCGGTGTCGATCACGAACACGTTGTTCGAGAAGACGTTGGTGACGTAGGCGAATGCGCCGTTGGGCGTGACCTCCACACCTGTGGGGCCGTCACCGACAGGGACGGTGGCGATGACGGTGTTGGTGGCGGTGTCGATCACGGACACGTTGTCCGAGGCGACGTTGGCGACATAGACGCGGGTGCCGTCGGGGGTGACCGCCACACTCCGGGGAATGTCGCCCACGGAGATGGTGTCGATGACGGTATTCGTGGTGGTGTCGATCACCGCCACCTCGTCAGTGTTGGCGGTGGACACGTACACGCGGGTGCCGTCGGGTGTGACCGCCAGTTCCAGAGGCCCTGATCCGGCGGTGAGGGCAATGGTGGCAGTGATGGTGTTGGTGGCGGTGTCGACCACCGACACGCTGTCCGATACTGAGTTGGCGACATAGGCGAACGTACCGCTGTCGGCCATCGCGGGGGAGGACATGGCGATGGGAACGGCCATGCCAGTCAGGACCGCCAGCGTCGCCATCCAGACCCGCACCAGGACGCCCCATGAACCCTGTCCCCCGCCACTGGGCACCGTTCTGCCCCGCTTCGGCGCCCCCCGAACTCCGATACCCGACATGAAACCTCCTGCAGCGCACACCGAGGTGTGCTCGAGTCGTTCAAGCTTCTGAATGGATCCGGGATCTGTCGCCCCGCCATCCCCATCCGGTCATGGATGTCCGGGATCGCCGACGCGGCGACGATCGTCGCCGCGTCGGACGCTACGTGCCGCGATCAACCCGTGTCCGTCGGACATTCCGAACGCGGGCCGTTCGGATGACAAGTTCACGGGGGATCATTGGGCATCCGGAGGACAGGAACGGTCCGGCCGTCATCCTCCGCCGCTTCGGCTTGGAGCACACCTTCCGCTTCGCCAAGCAGACGCTCGGCTGGACCCGCCCCAAACTCCGCACTCCCCAGGCCGCCGACCGGTGGACCTGGATCGTGATCGCCGCTCACACCCAGCTCCGCCTCACCCGTGAGGCCGCCGCAGACCTGCGCCGCACCTGGGAGAAGCCGACCGAGCCCGCCCGGCTCACCCCGGCCCGCGTCCGCCGCGGGTTCAGGAACATCCGCCCGCACCTGCACAATCGGCCCGCGTACTGGCTTTGTTCACGAGAACCGACAGCACATGTACGCGAGTTTGGGCAGCACTCGAAGCTCTGCAGAAATCGAACAGTTCATGACTTCAGGCAGAACGGGCCCCTGCCGAGAATTCAGCAGGGGCCCACGGTGTAGGGGTGCCGGTAAGAACCGTGTCACCGATCCTGCTGGCTTATTCCGTGCCCGGCGGGGCTGGTAGCTCGTTGGTCGGGACAGCAGCGGCCGTCTTGGCGATCGCGGTCGCGGGTGGGGTGTGGAATGTCGATGCGGCCGAGGCCGTGGCCGAAGGTGCCTGAGCTGACCGCGCAAGTAGCGCGGGCTGTGGCGGCACGGGCCCGTACCCGTTGGCGATGCGGGTCCGTGACGAGCTGGGCGAGTTGTTCGCGGACGCCGAGTTTGCCGAGGCGTTCGGATCCAGAGGGAGGCCGGGCTGGTCACCGGGCCAGCTGGCGCTGGTGACGGTGTTGCAGTTCGCCGAGAACCTCACCGACCGGGCGGCAGCGCATCGGGTGCGGTACGGCATGGACCTGAAGTACGCGCTCGGCCTGGAGCTGGATGATCCCGGGTTCGACGCCTCGGTGCTGTCCGAGTTCCGCACGCGACTGGTCGAGCACGGGATGGAGGAGAAGGTGCTCGACCTGCTGCTGACCGCCCTCAAGGACCGGGGCCTGGTGAAGGCGGGAGGCAGGCAGCGCACTGACTCCACCCGCGTGCTGGCGGCGGTACGCGACCTGAACAGGCTGGAACTGGCTGGGGAAACACTGCGGGCCACGCTGGAGGCGCTGGCCTGCGCGGCCCCGGATTGGCTGACCGGGGCGGTGCCCGTTCACGATTGGGTCGAGCGCTACCGCCCGCGGACTCACTCCTGGCATCCGCCGGCTTCCACGAGCAAACGCGAGGAGATGGCCCTGGTCTACGGCCGGGACGGGTTCGCGCTGCTGGAGGCGGTGCACACCCATGACGCGCCGGCCTGGCTGCGCGAACTCCCAGCGGTGCAGGTCCTGCGCACGATGTGGGTGCAGAACTACCACCGCACCGTGACCGAGGCCGGAGCGGAGGTGAAACGGCGGGAGAGCAAAGACCTCCCGCCCGGCAGACTGCGGCTGGCCTCCCCGTACGACACGGATGCGCGCTACGGCCTCAAACAGGGCTCCTGGTGGACCGGCTACAAGATCCACATCAGTGAGTCCTGCGACGATGCCGATGACCAGGACTCGGCTTCCGGCGGCCAGGCCCTGATCCCTGGAGCCGACGGACCGCCGCCGCGCTTGATCACCAGCATCGCGACCACCGACGCCACAGTGACCGATGCGGAAATGACCGAACCGGTCCATCACATGCTCGCCGCCCGCGATCTCCTGCCCGCCGAGCACTTCCTCGATTCCGGTTACGCCTCCGCCGAGTTGATCGTGGGCATGAAGAAGAACTTCGGAGTCACCCTGGTCACCCCGGTCCTGATGAACAGCTCACCCCAGGCGCGTGCCGGCGCCGGGTTCGACCGCACCGCGTTCACCATCGACTGGGACAAGCGACAGGCCACCTGCCCACGCGGGGACACCAGCACCTGGTGGAGCCCCGCCACTCTGCGCGGCACCAAGGCCATCGTCATCAAGTTCGACAAGGAGACATGCCGCCCCTGCCCGGTGCGCGACCAGTGCACCCGCTCGAAGACCGGCGGCCGGACCCTCTCCCTGCAACCCCGCGAACTGCAAGAAGTCCTCGACCATGCCCGCCTCCAGCAGGGCGACGAGCAGTGGCGAGCCAAGTACGGAACCCGCGCGGGCATCGAGGGAACCATCCACCAGGCCGTCGCGGTCACCGGGATAAGACGTGCCCGCTACCTCGGTCTCCAGAAGACCCACCTGGAGCACGTCTTCTCCGCCGTTGCACTCAACCTCATCCGCCTCGATGCCTGGTGGAACGGCCACCCGCTCGACTGCACCCGCGTCAGTCACCTTGCCCGACTCGACCTCTCCCTTGCCGCGTGACCGAATAGGGGTCTTACTGGTGTGATCGCCTAATCAACTGTCGCCGGTTCCCCGAGGAACCCAGCCAGTTGGTGACCGACTGTGGTTGCCAACGGCGTATCGGCTCCGGGTCCCACCGGCCTCGTTGCGGAGCCGGGTGGTGGTCTTGTCGTGGTAGCGAGAGCGTCTGCGTCGACGGGCGCGGGATTCAGCACGAGGTGGGAGAACAGCTGCGAACGCGGGTGTTAACTTCCTTCCCGTGGTGGAGTACCAGGACGAGACCAGGGCGGCCTACGACGGGGTCGTCGAGCTGTATGCGTCGATGTTCGCTAATCGGCTGGAGACGCACCCGTTCTCACGGAACATGATCGGCACCTTTGCCGAGCTGGTGCGCGGGACCGGGAACCCGCGGGCAGCCGACGTCGGCTGCGGGCCCGGACATCTGACGGCCATGCTGCATGACCTGGGGCTGGACGCCTTCGGGCTCGACCTCTCCCCAGCCATGGTCGACCACGCCCGGCGGGCCCATCCGGCGCTGCAGTTCGACGAGGCGCGCATGGAGACCCTGCCAGTCGAGGACGGCGCGCTCGGCGGCGTGCTGGCCCACTACTCGATGATTCACACCCCTCCTGGGGAACTACCCGCGCTGCTCGCCGAGCAGGCGCGTGGCCTGGCACCAGGGGGCCTGCTCCTGGTCTCGTTCTTCGCGACCGACGGGCCCGAGCCGGTCCGCTTCGACCACAAGGTGACGCCCGCCTATAGCTGGCCGGCGGACCGGTTCGCCGAGCTGCTGGCCCGGGCCGGGCTCGTCACGTTCGCCCGGCTGCTCCACGACCCGGCCTCTGATCGGGGCTTCCTCGACGCCCACTTGCTGGCCCGCAAGTCGGAGGACACCGTCGAGGCCACCGCACAATAAGCCAGCAGGATCGTCACCAGCCGCAAACGGCAGTGATCTTGCGGGGGCATCCCTCGTGCGGGCCCAAGGCCGTGCACCTGCAGTGTGTGAGCCCGCGCGAGGACGATCTACGAGGCGCGTCGGCGCGGCGCGCCCGGCCACGCGACCGAGGCGGCCGTCCCGCGCTGCGCGACGTCGCCACCGGTGGACGCCGGTGCGCAGCGGCCGTGCAGCGCGGCCAGCTCGTCGGCGCGGCACGGCCCGCTGCCTACTGTGTCGCGTCGGCGGCGCGGCTGAAGCGCTGGTACTCCGAGTCGCCGGGCGGGATGATGCCGGCGCGGACCATGGCGGTGCCCAGTTCCAGTTCGCGGTCCGGGTCTTCGCATTCCAGGCCGGACTGGATGATCTGCGCGACCATCTCGGTGGTTCCGGCCAGGAAGATCGATCCGCTGTCGACTTGGTAGAACCACGCCTCGTAGAGGGGCGATCCGTCGGAGACCACGTCCCAGAGTTCGACGCAGTACAGCACCTCGTCGTCGGGGGTGCCCGGGGTCAGGCGGCGCTCGGCCGGGCGGTCCTCGCCGTCGTAGGCCTGTCCGCACAGCCGGAGCTGTTCGACTTGGACGGGAGCGAGCTGCGCGACCGACGTGATGTGGCGCTTGTTGGTGAAATCAGCCATGGGTGCGGACGCTAGCAGGGGGATGGCGGGCGTGCTTCCGAGGGACCGTATCGGAAGCACGCCCGCCGCTTGTTCACCGCCGTCACGGGTGATGCCATCGCAAGATCACCGCTGTTCGTGGCTGGTGACACGGTTCTTACCGGTACCCCGTGTAGAGAGCTGCGGAGGGCCGGTACCTGTCCTCGATGAGCGGCATGCCATCCGACATCAGCTACCGCATGCTGCCGGTCTGACGACCCGGCCTCACTTCAGATGCCGGGTGAAGAACTGGGCCGCGGCGTCCCCCGCGAACTGCGGGACGCCGGTGTGCCCGCCCATGTTGGCGTGCAGCGACTTCTCCTTGGAGCCGAAGGCGTCGAACAGGTCCAGGGCCGCCTGCCGGTCGTTCCCTTCGTCGTCCCACTGCAGCAGGACGTGCAGCGGAATGGTGACCTGCCGGGCCTCCTCAAACATGGCGCGAGGCACGAAACTCCCGGCGAACAGAGCAGCGGCCGAGATGCGCGTTTCGACCACCGCCAGCCGGATGCCGATGGAGATCACTCCCCCCGAGTACCCGACCGGACCACCGATCTCGGGCAGCGACAGGAGGGCATCAAGGACGGCCTGCCATTCCGGGACCGCCTTGTCGACCAGCGGGAGGATGAGGGCGTCGACGATCTCGTCGCTGACCGGCTCGCCGGCCTCCATCGCCCGACGCAGGTCAGCGCGGGCCTGCTCGGCGGCGGGCCAACGGGGCCGGTCGCCGCTTCCGGGGAGCTCGATGGTGGCCGTGGCGAAGCCCTCCGCCGCGGAATGCCGGGCCCGGGCCACCAGTCGGGGGTACATCTTGCGCAGCCCGAGGGGAGGGTGGCCGAGCAGGATCAGCGGCGCCGGTACGGATGAGGATCCGGGCGTCCACAGGATGCCGGGGATCTCACCGAGGGTGAATTCTCGTTCGAGGACGCCGTCGTCGAGGCGCTGCTCGGAAGTGAAATGCATGGTCGTGCCTTTCGGGAGTGCACTGAAACGGCGCTCCCGGATGACCTGTCTATCGCCCGACCGTGACCCCGGAGGGGAGCACCCATGTCGATACTGCGTTCACGGGTACCACCTCCTCGATCTCTCGCACGGCCTCCGGAACGTAGCAGTGGTCGCCCTCGTCCGCCAACGGGTTTTGCGGAGTCTCCGTGGCGCTGCCGCAGAGCCGCGACTCGGGAAGCGGGGTGCGCTGGCGCTGTCGTTTCTCATGAACATCGAACACGACGCACCGCCGACGCCTCCCAAACTCGTGTACATGTGCTGTCGGTTCTCGTGAACAAAGCCAGCCCGCGTACCGAAACCATGAACATACGGACCAGGCAGGCCAGTTGGATCGAAGAATCGACGTCCCGCCACCCGCTACGACGTCGGCAAGGCAACCAAACGCCCCCAGAGCATCACCGAACGCAATGAGCCCCGTAGTAACGGCGAGTGGTCCCCTGCCACGCGCAGTTCCGGCAGGGGCGAAGCACAGAGCGGGTCGTCCCAGGACGTGGCGCAGGTGCCGCACGGCGAACAGCGGCTCACCCGCCGAGCCCGCGGTCACCCGCGTGGCGTGAGGTGGACCTGGACGCCCCCGAGTGCTGACGCCCACTCATCGCCGCGCTCCAGAGCCACGCTTCCCTCACTGAGCATGCGGGCCATCATGAGGTTCGCGGACTCTCTCAGCGCTTCCCAGGGCTGGGCGGAATCGAAGATCCGCCGCGAGTGTTCGACGGAGACGTCGAGCGCTGCGACGGCCGCCGCCAGGTCGTCCACTTCCTCGCCGGCGCTTCCCACCTCGTCGATCGACCAGTAGATCCACAGGCCCACTCGCTCACGGTTGCACTTCGTCCCCATGGTCACCAGTTGCCGGGAGGCGGTCGGGAGCCGTGTGGCGAGACAGGGGGATGGTCCTGCTCGCGTGCAGCGGAGCCAGGGCGGTGAAGGGGCCATTCGGAGGAATTTTCGTTCATCTTCTCGGCCGTCCCGGGAATGACCTGCCGATAGGCCTATCGGCTCACCCGACGGGCTGGTCCGATCGCCCGCTTGTAATGTCGGGCGCGCGGTGCGATGCCCGCATCGACGGGCCGATGAATAAGGAAAGGAAAAGAATTGGCGCTCAGCAGGAAGGCCTCGAGGGTGACTCTGGGGTTGGTTGCTGTCGCGGTCGCCGTCGCCGTGGTGGTGCCCCTTTCCGTCATGGTCTCCACGGGGTCGCCGAGCAGCCGCTCCAGCTCGGCGACCCCGACCGTCGCGCCTGTGTCCAGGGAGACCGTCTCCGAATCGACCGCTCCCGAGTCGGCCGCCCCCAAGCCGACCGTCTCCCGTGGGACCGGGAACATGAAATCCACATCCCGTTGGTTCAAGGGCGGGCTCATTGAATGCAGGTCCGAAAGGCGTGGGCTGGCGCATTCTCTCACCCGAGATATAGCCAAGTCGCTGGAGAACCGTGCCAGCCGGGCGTCGCTGGCGCTCTACGACCGCATCACTCACACGTCCTGCACCTATCGCGCGGACAAGCATTACGATTCCGCGAGCATAGTCAAGCCGGTGGTTCTGGGAGCTCTGCTCCTCGAAAGGGGCGTCAAGGGCCTGTCCGAGGACGAGGAGGACCTGGCCCGGGAAATGATCGTGAGCTCGGACAACGACGCGACGTACGCCCTGTGGGACGACGTGGGAGCCGACGACATCCAGAAGTTCCTGGACAAGGCCGGGATGAAGGACACCGTCCTGAACGAATCCGGCCTCATGGGTCTGACCCAGGTCACCGCGAGGGACCAGGCCAGACTGCTCAGGCTGCTCACCGGTGAGGACGACTCGGTCCTGGACGCCGAAGAGCGCTCCTACATCCTGGAGCTCATGCACGATGTGCAGGAGGACCAGCGCTGGGGCACACCCGCCGGGGCTCCCTCGGACGCGGCCGTGCAGGTCAAGAACGGATGGCTCCAGCGTTCCGAGAGCGGGGTCCAGAATCCCTGGGACGGCGGGGACTGGAAGGTGAACAGCATGAGCGCGTTCACCGGCCGTTCCTACGACTACGGCCTGGTGGTCCTCACCGAGAACAACAGGGTCCCTGAAGGTGATTCACCGGATGTGGGCTGGGACTACGGCATGGATACGGTCGAAGTCGTGGCCAAGGCCATCCACCGCGACCTGTACCCCGACCGGAAGCGCCTGGCCGGCAGCGATCACGGTCGCGTCTGAACCATCCCTACGGAGGCCCCCCGCAACGAAGAGCTCACGTTGTGGGGGCCCCGGGTCGAACCGCTCCACCTGCTCCGGCGGCGCGCCAGGAGCCGTAGAGCGCCTCATCCCACCTCGTTCCTCTCCGTCAACTGCTCCGGGCCAACGCCCTCGACGAGGGTGTCGCAGCGTACCGGGGCGGGGAGCAGCCCCAGATGTTGGTGTTCTCGTCCTCGCTTAAGACGAGGCCGACGGGGAACTCGGCGCGTTCGAGGAGGCGACCCCGGGAGTCCCATGTCTTGTCGCTGTCGAGGCGCTGCGATCGGGGGAGTTCGGGGTGGGCCGGACCGGTGGCCGTCCAGCTCGGTTCGGACAGGGCGTCAGGTGCGTACTCTGCGGTGATTCCCATGCGACGGATCGTAGGCGCGGGCACTGACACCGGCGGTCGGGCACTGACACGGCCCGGGGGCGACGTGCGAGTATGCCTGCCGGCGGTTCGCTTACCGCCGACGGCTCAAGGAGTTCACCCGTGTCGATGATCCGCAGTCTGCGTCGAGTGGTCCGCCGTGCGTACCGCAGGACGGTGGACCTCAGCCATCCGGCCCGCTCGCCGCTCGGAAGCGCCGTGGTCAACTGCGTCGTGTACCAGGACGGGGCGCGGCAGGTCGGGCGGTGTCCGGCGGACGAGGCCGTGCGACGGGTGCGGAAGGATGGGGACGGGTTCGTGTGGCTGGGGCTGCACGAGCCGACGGAGGAGGAGTTCGCCGAGGTCGCCGTATTGTTCGGGCTCCACCCGCTGGCCGTCGAGGACGGGGTCCGGGTGCACCAGCGGCCGAAGCTCGTGCCGTACGACGACACGCTGTTCGCGGTGTTCAAGACCGTGAGGTACGTGGAGCACGAGGAGTTGACGGCCAGCAGCGAGATCGTGGACACCGGCGAGGTGGGGGTGTTCGTCGGGCGGGACTTCGTGATCACCGTCCGGCGCGGTGGTCACGGCTCCCTCGGCCCGCTGCGCGAGGCGCTGGAGGCCGATCCCGCGCAACTGGCCAAGGGCCCTTCCTCGGTGCTGCACGCCATAGCCGACCATGTCGTCGACGAGTACCTCGCTGCGACCGACGCCGTGCAGCAGGACATCGACGCCGTGGAGACGGCGGTGTTCGCCGAGCCCAGCGGGCGCGGGGACGCCGGGCGCATCTACCAGCTGAAGCGGGAGCTGCTGGAACTGAAGCGGGCCGTGGCACCGCTGGACCGCCCGCTGGAGACGCTCGCCAAGACGCCGAGCCCGCTGGTCGATCCGGACATCCAGCCGTACTTCCGGGACGTCGCCGACCATCTGGCGCGGACCACGGAGCAGATCACCTCGTTCGACGGCCTGCTGGACTCGATCCTCCAGGCCTATCTGGCGCAGGTGACCGTCGCGCAGAACGAGGACATGCGGAAGATCACGGCGTGGGCGGCGGTGATCGCCGTGCCGACGATGGTGTGCGGTGTCTACGGCATGAACTTCGAGCACATGCCGGAGCTGCGGTGGAAGTACGGCTACCCCATCGTCCTGGGCGTCATCGTCGTCGCCTGTTTCGTGATCCACCGGAGTTTCCGCCGCAACGGCTGGCTGTGACGGGTCCCCTGTGCGGGGACGCCGGGTACTCCCCACCGGTCCTGTCGGCTGGTACTTCCCGCTGGTCGCTCCCACTGTTCCTGCACGCCGGTCCTCCCTGCCGGTCACCCCATCGTTCCTGCACGCCGGTCCTCTCCGCACCGGGTGGCTGTCGGCGAAGGGGTTCCGTTCCGTGGTTGTCCACAGGGTGGGTGCACGGTGGTTTTCCACAGGCCCGGGTGCGGTGTCGTCAGCGGCGGCACACTGGAGACATGTGCCGCAGCATCAAGACGCTTCGTCCGCCCGCGCTTCCCGAGGAGGCGACCGAGGAGGACATCAGGGCCGCCGCCCTGCAGTTCGTACGGAAGGTGTCCGGGTTCCGGGCGCCCGCCGCGCACAACCGCGAGGTCTTCGACCGGGCCGTCGACGAGATAGCCGACGCGACCCGGGCGTTGCTGGAAGGTCTCGAAGTGCGGGGCGCGAGGCCGCACCGGGCGCAGGAGGCCGTGGCCGTCGACTGACTTCCGAGCCGCGGGAGGTGTCGACTGACCCCTGACCTTCGGGCCGGGAGGTACTGACCACCGGGCCGGGAGGCCGGGACTGCACGGACCGGTGCGGGCGCCCCGGCCTCAGCCGGTCGCGGGTGCCGGCTGGGGGCGCCGTATCACGTACGCCGCGAGCGACCCCGCCGCGAACAGTGCGCACACGGACAGTCCTGTGGCCAGCCATGTCGCGCCGAGCCACTGACCGCCGAAGTAGCCCAGGCCCACGCTGTAGCTCGCCCAGGCCGTGCCCGCCAGCGCGGACCAGGGCAGGAACTCACTGACCCTGCGGTGCGTGGCGCCCGCGCCGAGGGAGACCACCGAACGGCCGGCCGGAGCGAAACGCGCGATCACCACGAGGGCTCCGCCGCCACGGCTCAGGGCGGTGCCGAGACGTTCCTGCGCACCGCGCAGCCGACGGGAACGGGCGAGGGCCCGGTCCAGTCGGGCGCCGCCACGGCGGGCGACGCGGTACGCGACGAGATCACCGAGGACGGAGGAGGTCACCGCGCAGAGCATCAGGGCGAGGACGTCCGGCACGTCGTGGGGCACCTGCCCGGCCGCGTCCGCCGTACCCGCGAAGGCCTCGGCGGACCCCGCGGCCGCGGCGGTTGCCGCCGTGATCACCAGGACTCCGCTGGGCAGCACCGGCAGGAAGACATCGAGGAGGACCGAGAGCACTACCACGACGTAGATCCATGGGCTGGTGAACAGCCACCCCACAGTGTCGATCACGACGACTCCCCGATACGTGGCTCCCGGCCGCGACGTCGCGCGGGAGCGGCAGGGGCGGCATGACAGCCATACAGCGTACGCCCGCGCAGGGCGAGCGCTCGTCCAGGGTGGCCGGATGTCGCTCTTGATAGTGCGGCGCATGTCTGCCGTGAGGGGCGGGTGTGCGAGCCCGGGCGTCGCGGTGTGAGGGGGACGGAGGATGCCGACGTCGCTGCCGCACCGCGCCCGCCCGCCGTGCCATGACGGCGCTCCGCGCCCGCAGGCGTGCCACGACGCACCGCACCCGCCCATCCCCTCGCGCGGAGACGCCCGGGCCTGCGTGGCCCGGGCGCCCCGGTGGTCCGTCTCCGGATCTGATCGGCGGCCGGATCAGGCGGTGACGCGCTCCCCGCTCCGTGACGGCGCCGAGGCCGGGCGGCGGGAGAAGAGCTGGTCGAGGGCGAAGGCGCCGGGACCGGTGAAGACGAGCAGCAGGAACGCCCAGCAGTACATGGCGGAGCCCTCACCGCTGTTCTCCAGCGGCCACAGTCCCTTCGGCTGGTGGACGACGAAGTAGGCGTACGCCATGGAGCCGGACGCGATGAATGCGGCAGGGCGGGTGAACAGGCCGAGCAGGACGAGCACGCCGGCGACGAGCTCGATGGCGGCGGCGTACCAGAAGGGCCAGGTGCCGGTGGGGACGGTGCCGCCGTTGCCCCCCGCACCGCCGAGGACACCGAAGAGCGAGGCGGCGCCGTGGCAGGAGAAGAGCAGACCCGTGACGATCCGGAAGAGGCCGAGCACGTACGGCCTGGCGCTGTCGAGGCGGTCGGTGAGGGAGGCCATGAGTGGCGTGTCTCCTTCGATGTGGGGACGGAGCGACGGTGCCACAGGTTAGGCAGCCCTAACCATTACTTGCAAGTTCAACATTCGCCATTCTCGGGTTCGGCGCCGTCACTTCACCGGGAATTCACGATCGAAGACCGATACGAGGCGCGCCCGCCGCCCGTTCAGTCCGTCGCCCTTCCGGCCCCGTCCGCGTGCCTGGTCGAGCCGTAGCCGGGCCTCGCGGCCGCGCAGAGTCAGCGTCATCAGCTGGTTGCCGAACCACGGCCCGCCGGCCCTGCGGTGACCGACCGGGGGGCGGCCGGTCCGGCCGTGCCGGGTCAGCATGCGGCCGATCCACCGCCCCGCCCGGCTCCACGAGAACCGGAAGCCGAACCGGAGCGCTGCCGGAACGGTGTTGTGCACGGGGGAGCAGGTCAGCTGGACCACCTGGGCGTCCGGCGCGGGAATGTCTCCGGACCACACCGGCTCCACCACGTACGCATGGTGCACATCACCGGACAGCACACAGATCGTGGCCGGCGCGCCGGGGCCCGAGCCCGCCCGGGCGAACAGCCGCGCCAGCCGTTCGAACGAGGCGGGGAACGCCGCCCAGTGCTCCAGGTCCGCCGCTCTGCGCAGCCGTTCGCCGAACCGGGCCCAGCGGGGTCCGCGCTCGCCACGGCACAGCGCGGCGTTCCAGGTCTCCGTGTCGTGTATCGACGGCGGCAACAGCCAGGGCAGGGAACTGCCGACCAGGAGATGGTCGTACGTCCCCCGCCCGGCCAGGACCTCTTCCTCGAGCCAGCGGGCCTGGCCCTCGTCGAGTATGGTGCGGGCCTGCTCGTCCAGCACCCGGGCCGCGCGGGTGTCGACCATCATCAGCCGGACCCGCCCGAAGTCGCGCCGGTAGCCCCAGCGTGTCCCCGCCGGGCGGGCCTCCGCGTCCGCGGCGAAGCGACGGAGCGGCTCGGTGCCGTCGGGCGACGCGCGCACGGCGGAGTACAGCGGGTCGGCGGCCAGTTCGGCGGGGGAGAGGTTGCCGAGGTGCTGGTACACCCAGTACGACATCAGGCCGCTGAGGATCCGTTCCTGCCACCAGGGCGTGGCCCGCATGCCGGCGAGCCAGGCGGCGCTGGTGTTCCAGTCGTCGATGACGTCGTGGTCGTCGAAGATCATGCAGCTGGGCACGGTGGACAGCAGCCAGCGGGCGTCCGGGTCGAGCCAGGACTCGTCGTAGAGGCGGGTGTATTCCTCGTAGTCCGCGACCTCCGGGCCCGGCGGTTCGTCCAGATCGCGGCGCGCCGCCAGCCAGCGCCTGGTGGCCTGCGAGGTCTCGTCGGCGTACACCTGGTCGCCGAGCAGCAGCAGGACGTCGGGCCGTTCGGCCGCCGGGTCGCCCGCGAGGCGCGCGGCGAGGGTGTCCAGTGCGTCGGGGCCCAGCCTGTTGTGCTCGTCGGCGGGCGACGCGGCCCAGCGGCAGGAGCCGAACGCGACCCGCACCAGGTCCGCCGGCACGGCGGGCGTGCGGATGGTGCTCGGCGGGAAGGGCGACTCGGGCAGCGGCCAGACGCGCCGGCCGTCGAGCAGGACTTCGTACTCCGTCTCGCTGCCCGGCGTCAGGCCGTTCACCTCCACCAGTGCGTAGTGGTGCCCGGCGATCTGGAAGGTGTGCGCAGAGCCGGCCGCGCCGTCCGCGCAGCGGACCTCGGCGGTGCAGGGGCGGTCGGCCTCCACCCATACAGTCGCGGACGCGCCGGACTCCCAGTCGACATACCGCAGCAGTGGTCCCAGCCGCAGTCCGGCCATGTGTTCGCCCTCCTCCGTCGCCCCGTACGGTACGGAACGACAGGGGAAAGCGGTGCGGTTCCGGCCGACGAATCCGCGGAATCTTTCCCGGGATCCGTCCGGGTCACCCCGGGTCATCGCGGGTCGGCGTGTCCGGAGGCGGGAGAGGCTACCGGGCACACGTACCCACAGGGGCGCACCCGGCCCGGAGGAGCGGCCACCGGACTCGGACGCGTGCCCGGCCCGGAGAACGAGCGGCCCCCGGCCCGGACGCGTGCCCGGCCCGGACGAGGGGCCCACCGCGTCCGAGCCGGGGCGGGCGGCCGTGTCAGCAGCCGTTCAGCACGGACTGGAGCGCGGACTTCTCGGCGGAGTCGACGGACAGGCCCCAGTAGTACTTCACGTGCACCCACATCCGGGCGTAGGTGCAGCGGTACGCGGTGCGCGACGGCATCCACTCGGCGGGGTCGAGGTCGCCCTTGGCCTGGTTGACGTTGTCGGTGACGGCGATGAGCTGCGGGCGGGTCAGGTCGTTCGCGAACTGCTGGCGCTTGGCGGTGGTCCAGCTGTTCGCACCGGAGCGCCAGGCCTCGGAGAGCGCGACGACGTGGTCGATGTCCACGTCCGAGGCGGCGTACCAGGTGGCGCCGTCGTACTCGGAGTACCACCGTCCGCTGACGGCGGCGCAGCTGGAGTCCTGGACCACGTTCACGCCGTCGCGCTTCAGGACGACTTCGCGCGTGTTGCAGGAACCGGACTGGGTTATCCAGTGCGGGAAGAGGTCACGGCTGTAGCCGGAGGAGGAACCTTCCGCCTTCACGGTGAGGGCGGCCAGGTAGGTGCGAGCGGTGGCGGCGCTGACGGGGGTGGGCGGGGAGGCCTGGGCGGCGGGTGCGGTGAACAGACCGGCCGTGACGGCCAGGGCGGCGGATGCGGCGAGCGTGGCGGCGCGACGCGCGTAGACGCGGGACATGCAAACTCCCTGGGAGTGGGGGGTGTTGACCGGAAGGACGCGGTCATCGTGGCGGCGCCGGGTTTCGAACGGGTGGGCGCCAGGTAACAGGGTGGCGACATGAGCACGTCACTTCAAGGGGTTCGTGCCCGGTCAAATGACATTCCGCGTCGTACGGTTGGCGAGTGCACGCCGTCGCCGACACCGCCGCCGCCGCCGTCGGCACTGTTGTCGCCACCGACACCCTGCTCCCGGTCGACCCCACCCTCGGCGTCGTCCTCACCGTGCTGCTCGTCGCCGCCGCCGGGGTCGTCGCGTTCGCCCGGCTCGCTCCCGACGGCGGCCGCGGCCGAGCCCGGGACGTGCTCGTCGCGGGAGTGCGTGCCGCCGCTCAACTCGCCGCCGTCTCCGCCCTGATCGGGTGGGTCGTCCGCGCAGGGGCGCCCGCACTGCTCGGCTTCCTGCTCCTCATGTACGCCGTCGCCGTACGCACCTCGGGGCGCCGGCTGACGTCCAACCGCACCTGGTGGTGGGCCGCCGTGCCCATCGGGGCCGGGGTCCTCCCGGTCGTGGTCGCCCTCGTCCTCACCGGACTCGTCCCCGTCAAGGGCATCACCCTGATCCCCGTCACCGGCATCCTGATCGGCGGGGCGCTCACCGCCACCGTGCTCGGCGGGCGCCGCGCCCTCGACGAGCTCGCCGCCCGGCACGGTGAGGTCGAAGCCGGACTCGCCCTCGGGCTGCCCGCACGCGAGGCCCGCATGGAGGTGGCCCGGCCCGCCGCGTCCGACGCCCTCCTCCCGGGACTGGACCAGACCAGGACCGTGGGCCTGGTCACGCTGCCCGGCGCCTTCGTCGGCATGCTGCTGGGCGGCGCGTCACCGCTGCTCGCGGGCGCCGTCCAGCTGTTCGTCCTGGTCGCGCTGATGGCGGTGCAGGCCGTCGCGGTCGCGGTGGTGCTGGAGCTGGTCGCCCGCGGGCGGATCCATCGCCGTGAGCCATCGCGTACGCTGGACCACGCAGAAGGGGAGTAGCTCTTCGCCGGAACGTCGACATACTGCTGGGCTCGTCCCGGCCGGCGCCCGGAGGCGGATCGCGGTACGCGGCCCGCCGGCGAGACCTTCGGCCGCAGTGTCCTGTGCTGTACCCGCCAGACGCTGCCGTGCCGAAGCGACCCCTTTTCCCGGCAGGTCTCTCGGTACGGACAGCCCGACCGATCGAGGAACCCACACCGTGCTCAGCCTCACCGTCCTGGCGATCGCCTTCGGCGTCGTCTTCCTCGCCGAGCTCCCCGACAAGACCGCACTCGCCGGGCTCATGCTCGGCACCCGCTACCGGGCCTCGTACGTCTTCGCCGGCGTCGCGGCGGCCTTCGCGGTGCACGTGGCGCTCGCGATCGCCGCCGGAAGCGTCCTCACGCTGCTGCCGCACCGGGTCGTCCAGGGTGTCGTCGGTGTCCTGTTCCTCGCGGGTGCGCTGATGCTGCTGCTGAAGAAGGACGACGGCGAGGAGGAGATGAAGCCCCCCTCCGGCCAGTCGTTCTGGAAGGTCTCCGGCGCGGGGTTCATGCTCATCCTCGTCGCGGAGTTCGGCGACCTCACGCAGATCATGACCGCCAATCTCGCCGCGCGGTACGACGATCCGCTCTCCGTCGGCCTCGGTGCGGTGCTGGCGCTCTGGGCGGTAGCGGGCCTCGGGATCCTGGGCGGGCGCACGCTGATGAAGTACGTCCCGCTGAAGCTGATCACGAAGATCGCGGCGGGCGTGATGCTGGCCCTCGCGGCGTTCAGCCTCTACGAGGCGGTGACGGGCTGAGGCGCGGCGCCGCCAGTGCCGCCGCCAGTGCGGCCCTGCCCACGACGCGCCGAGGTGCCCGCTCCTCGCACGTCACTTCCCATGGCCGCCCCGATGGACAGCCGGGCGCGCACCCCGTGCGGCACCCTCCGGCACCCGGCCCCGATTCCTCCGCACGGGACCACGCGGGACCACGAGAGACCACGCGGGACCGCCCGGCACCCCGTATGGACGTCCTCCCCGCGACACCCCGTGTGGCGTAACCCGCCACGATTTTGTATGGTGGAGGAACAAAGTGGTTCCGCCCGTACTCCCTGACCGGCGGGCGGAACCGCTTCGCACCCGTCTGGAGTGAGCCGATGCTGCTGACCGCCCGTGCCCTGCTGCTCGACATGGACGGGACCATCGTCAATTCCGACGCCGTCGTGGAGCGCTGCTGGCGGGGCTGGGCCGAGGAACACGGGCTAGATCCCGACGAGGCCCTCAAGGTCGTGCACGGGCGTCAGGGCTACGCCACGATGGCCGTGCTCCTCCCCGACCGGCCCATGGAGCAGAACCACGCGGACAACCGCGCGATGCTGGCGCGGGAGACCGCGGACGTCGAGGGAGTCGTGCCCGTCGCCGGCGCTCGCGAGTTCATGGCCTCGCTCGCCGGACTTCCGCACGCCCTCGTCACCTCGGCCGACGCCGCGCTCGCCGCCGCCCGGATGGGTGCGGCGGGTCTGCCGATGCCGGACGTGAGGATCACCGCGGAGTGCGTCGGGGCGAGCAAGCCCGACCCCGAGGGCTTCCTCAAGGGCGCCGCGGAGCTCGGCTTCGAACCGGCGGACTGCATCGTCTTCGAGGACTCGGAAGCCGGGATCGCCGCGGGCAGGGCCGCCGGGATGCGCGTCGTGGGCGTCGGCCCGCGCGCGGCCCAGCACGGACCCGACGTGCACGTCCCGGACCTCACCCACATCCGTGTCACGCCCGGCCCGGACGGCACAGTGCGGATCTCCGTCCCGCTCTGAGCCGTCCGGGCCGCATCCTTCCGGCAGTCGCAGAGAGCGGGACCGGACCGGTCTACCCGCGCGGCTCGGTCGTGGACTTCTCCAGCCAGCGGCGGGTCTCCGTCCCGTACACGCCGGGCGGGTCCGCGGTGATGCTCATGTATCGCTGGTACTTGCGTACGCCCCGCTCCACGGCGGAGGTGTAGCGGCCGTCGCCCGGTCCGCCGTACAGACCCAACTGTCCAAGACGCAGCTGGAGTTCGCGGACGTCGGGGCCCCTGTCGCCGACGCCCAGCGGCTGCTGGGGCGTGCCCTGGGAGGGCTTCTCGTCCGTGGGCGGGACGCCCGGCTCGGGGGTGCCCGACGGCAGTGTGCCGGGGCCCACGACGGCGATGGGCGGTGTCTCGACCGGGCCGGGGACGTCGGGGGGCCGGGGCGCCGCCGGGGAGGTCACCGGGCCGGACCCGGCGATCGTGCCGCCGCCCGGTGGCGGCACGGAAGGGGGACCGGGGCGGGCCGGTTGTTCCGTCACGGTGTCCCGTCCGGTGGCGGGCGGGTCCGCCTGCCGCCCGGCGCCCGATACGCCGACCTGCACGGCGCCGCGCCCGGCACCCGACCAGGGTCCGCGATCCACGCCGTTCCCCGGCTGCCGCTCACCGCCGCCGTCCGATGTCACGGGCTCTTCGGCGCCCGGCCCGCCGATCGACCCGCCGGCGGATCCGTCCGGCGACAGGGCCAGATCCGGCTCGGACGAACGTGTGCCGTCTCCCGGCAGCGCGATGTCCCGGGCCGTGTCGAAGGACAGCATGCCGCCCGCGAGCGCGGTCGTGCCGAGCGCGGCGGCCGCGGCCATGCCCGCCGCGAGTCCCGCGGTCCTGCTGCGGCGCCGCGCGGCCGCCGCGCTGCGCCGCCCCGCCGCGTGTGCGCCCCGGCCCTGGCGTCCGGGGTCCCCGGCGGCCGCGACGGTCAACTTGCGTGCGGAGGCTCCGTCCGGGTTCTCGGGCGCTTCCGCGACGGGAGCCACTCCGTAGAGTCCGCGCGCGTGGGGCGGGGTCCCGGGCGCCGGCAGAGGGTCGGGAAGCCGTACGTAGGGCCGGATCCGCAGCGGGTCGAAGTCCTCGGCCGCTGCCATCTCCGCCGTGCGTTCGGCGCGCATCGCGTCCGTACGGGCGGCCACCTCCGCACGTTCGCTGCAAAGGCAGCCCGGATCGCCTTCCGCACCCCATTCCGTACCAGCCCGTGTCCGCGATGCCGCACCGCAGACGGGGCAGATCCGTCCGGTCATGACGGGTCCCCCTCCCCCATGGGATGCCTGTGATTATGCAGGGCCCGGCGCCACTGCCCAATGGGCTGTGTCCGGCCCAACAGGCCATAACCGGACACAGTGTTCGGTATGCAGACGGATCACGGGAACGATCGCAGAAGGGCGGACATGCCATCAAGGGGCGGCTCGGAGATCTTTTCCGTACCAGATCTCGCTGTAAGGGCCTTCCTTGTACGCCGGGATCTCCGTGAAACCGTGCCCGAGGTACAGCTTCCGCGCTTCGATCAGGTCGAGCCGGGTGTCCAGCACCAGGCGTTCGGCGCCGAGCCGGCGTGCCGCCGGGTCCAGTGCGGCCAGGAGCGCCGCGCCACCGCCGGTCCCACGGCGGCCGGGTCGTACGAACACCCGCGTGAGCTCGGCCGTGGCGTTGTCGAGCATCAACACGCCCGCACAGGAGGCGGGTTCGCCGTCGTACCGGCCGACCAGGAACTCGCCCGTGGGCGGCACCAGCTTCTCCACCCCGTCGCCCGCGAGGCCTTCGGAGATCTCGGCGTCGGTGGCGGGCCGCTGCCAGTAGCGGCTCGCCACCTCGGCGTAGTAGTCCCGGCGCAGGGCGCTCGCGTCGGGGGTGTCGAAAGGCTCGGGGCGCACGGACCAGTTCATGGGAACTTCTGTACCGCAGCGCCGTCCGCCCGGCGAACCGTTTTCCGCGCGTACGGGTGTGTTCCAGCCGGTCTCAGTCCTGCAGGCCCGCGGGGTCATGGCGGCCTGCACCAGGTCACTGACGGTGCTCTGGCTGGGCAGCGCTGGGGCTTGCCGTTGTCGGCCTTCTTGTAGCCGGAGTCGGTGGTGAACTCGATCTCCTTGCCTTCCAGGGGTTGGCCATCGGCGGTCAGTTTGGCCTTCAGCGTGAGACCGTCCTTACCGCCCAGGGTGTCCAGGGCGTCCCACCGGCTCCTCCGGGACCTCGCCCGTCCGGTATTGGGCCTGCGCCAGCAATTCCTCGGTCACGCGTACGCCGGTGAGACGCTCGGCCGCCGAGGCTCTGGCCGCCTGGATGTCCCGCCCCGACCGTGGCAACCGCTGGGTACCGCAGGCCACCGCCGCAAAGAGCGAACTTCGGTAGCGCGCGTCGTCGGTGCCGACGAGCTGTCAGGAGCACGAGTTCACGTCGATGCTTTCCTTCACCGAGCAGAGCTTGACCTCCAGGGCGGCCACTCGGCGCCCTTGGCCCCGGCCGAGATCTCGGCTGGGGCCAAGGGCGCTCGCAGGCCAGGTCACCTGCGGCTGACTGCCGACGTCAGAAGGTCTGCGGCTGCCCCGGAGCCGTCGACGGCCTGCCGCGCCAGCCGGGTGCGCCCTGGGCCGCGCACACGTGGGCGGAGTCCTGTGAATGATTCTGCAATGCTCCGTTACGAAACGGTGAAGATCGACCGCCACCATGGTTGAAAGGGGGCGGCCCTGCCGACCAGGGTGCCCCCTTGGCCAACGGCTCTGACCTTTCCCAGAGCACTTCCCAGACCACTTCGACCGGAGCGCGCCACGCGCGCGCTCCCGATCCCGGGGGACCACCACATGTCATCCAGCAACGCCCGTAGAGTCGTCCGCGCCGCCGCAGCCTTCGCTCTCACAGCCATGGCCACGGCGGCCCTGACGGCGTGCCAGGGCGGCGGTTCCTCGAACCGCGCCGAGGGCGATGCGATATCGGCCACCAGCCCGTCGGCCCCCGCGGGCACCGGCTCCTCGGACTCGTCGGACACCGGCACGAGCACGGGCGGCGGCTCGTCGTCAGGCGGGAAGACCACGGGCAGCAGCTCTTCAGGCGGGAAGACCACCGGCGGCGGCTCGTCGTCGGACGGCAAGAAGACGGGCGGCTCGGCGTCGCCGGCCGAGGCAGCGGCTCCGAAGCCGTGCAGCAACGAGGACGTGGACTTCACCGCCTCCCCGGACGACCGCGGTGAGAACACGTACATGCTGAAGGTCATCAACCGGACCGGCGAGGCCTGCACCGCCTTCCAGTTCCCGCTGGTGACCTTCGGCAGCCTGGACCAGCAGGCCACGGCCCTCGAGCGGACCCGTCCGGCCGACCCTGTCGTCCTCAGGCCGGGTCAGTCGGCCTACGCCGCCGTATCCGGCGGTTCCACGGGCGCCACCAGCAAGAAGGCACGCTCCATCTTCCTCACCATGGACACGGACACGGCCCGAGACCAGGTACCGCTCGAGGTGAGGGCCGCCATGGACGTCTCCCCGACGGCCATCGCCGTGACCGCTTGGCAGGACAACCCCGAGGACGCCACCGGCCTGTGACGAGCGCCTTGAGTGCGTCCTGCCAGGCACAGCGGGGCCATCTGCGCCGAAGGCGACAAGCCCCGCGGCTGACAGCAGCCGCGGGGCCCGAGCGTCGTGTCGGCTGCGCGTTGCTCAGGTGAGCCGCGTTCCGCACGCGGAGTGTGTCCAGGTTGATGGAGCCGACGGGCCTGCTCGAGCACCTACTGCCAGAACTCCGATCCGCTGAGCTGAATCAAGGGCCTCGATCAGCTCCTTGAATTCCTTGGTTGGCGGCCGTGCCGATCACCGACACGTTGTCCGTGTCGGTGTCGACGACGTGGGCGAAGGTCCCGGTCTGCGCGGCAGTGGGCGTGGCCATGGCGAGCGGGACGGTCAGGCCGGCCAGGACTGCCAGTCCCGCCGCCCAGGACCGCACCAGCACCCACCGCGAACCCCCGCCCCCGCGACTTCGCCCCGTACTTCCCCGCTCTGGCGCCCCCGCGGCGCTGGTGATCGCCGCAGCCGACGCTAAGCGCCGTGATCAGCCGACGCCTGTTCGAACCTCACAAAGAGGGCCGTACGAACGAGTCGAGTACGCCATGCGGTCGCCGCCCGCCCCGCCGACGGACCAACGGAAACGCGCCCCCGGCGATGTCCGCCGGAGGCGCGTGACGACCGCGGACGTCAGCCCTGCTTCGGTGCGGCCTGCTGCACCACCTCGAAGGACCACAACGTCGAACCGGAGGCCGCGGGCTTCGGGCGCTCGCCGCCTTCGCCGCCGCCCTGGTGCGCCGCCTTCATCGGGCCTTCCATCCAGGCCTGGAAGGACTCCTCGTCACGCCAGCGCGTGTACACCAGGTACTGGTCGGTGCCCTCGACGGGGCGCAGCAGCTCGAACCACTCGAATCCGTCGGAGCTCTCCACGGCGCCGGCGCGCGACGCGAACCGCTTCTCCAGCACCTCGCGCTGCTCGGCCGGTACGGACAGGACGTTGATCTTTACCACACTAGGCACATGACACCTCTCGGGAAGCACAGGCCGGGCACCACGCACCTAGCCTTGATCACGTGCATGCAGTCTCCTATATCCGCCAGTCAAAGCGGCGTGAGGACGATTCCCAGGCATTGTCCGTGGCGCAGCGGAACATGATGAGTCGCGTGCCACGTGTTCGGAGTGCGGTTCCCCACGTCCTCGTGCGGGTCGCGCTGCCTGCGGAGCGAGCCTCTGCGTCGAGTCGGTGCGATGGCAGGTTGCCGTCCGTCGTGCCCGTGAGGCCGCGCGTGCTGCTGCTGGTGCTCCCCGGTGCCATCACTTTGTCATCGGTGTCTGACCACACCGTTAGCCTGGGCCGATGACGCTCTCTGGTGACCGACAGTTCCCCGCCGCGCTTGCTGCTGCGATGGCCACTCCGTTCGACTACGCAGGTGGTGATGGGGTCGACTTCGAGCCCTTCACGGCCTTCCTGTCCGCTGAGGAGACCACTGACTGGTTCCGGGCATGGACCGGAAACGGCGAACTGAGCGGGGACGACTTCCGCGTGTTTGGTCAAGACGGCTCGGGCGGGTATGCGGCCTTCTGGCTGGTCCGGCCGGGGCTACTCCTCGCCGATCAGCCCGTCGTCTTTCTAGGGTCTGAAGGGGAGACCGGAGTCGTGGCACGTGACCTGGGAGGCTTCCTCTGGCTACTGGCAGACGGCTTCGGTCCCTGGGAGGCAGCTACCTCGTACGAGCCGGACTGGACTCCGCGCCCCAATAACGAGCTGGTGGCCATTGCGGAGCGGTTCGCGTCCGACCAGCGGCAGCCGGCAGCCGCTGTGATCGAACAGGCTGCAGCGGAGTTCCCTGACTTCGACGACATCATCATGAGGCTCTGCCGCTGAATTGACAGGTTGGCACGAGATGTTGCGCCAAGTGCGTTGTGGCAAACAGGGACTCCTTTTGTCACAACGCACTGAGTCTGGCAAGGGTTGCCTCCCCCAGGGGCGTGCACACAGATGCGGACGGCACCAACTGCTGGGGGAAGGAGCCCGAGGACTTGCCAGGCTCCAGGTCGAGAACGGCAGGCCGTGCTCGGTCGGCCTGGACTTGGCGATCTTCTTGATCTCCCGCCGCTCAGGCAGGGTGAACGTCCTCGGCCGGCCGCCCTTGTGCTTCGGGTAGAGCGACTCGAAGCCGTCGGCATTGAAGTTGTGGATCACGTCCCGGACCCGGTCCGCGCTGGTGAAAGTCACCTCGGCGATCTTCGCCACGGGCATGCCCTGCGCGGACAGCAAGACCATCTGGGCCCGCCGCCAGGTCACCACTGAGCCGGTGCCCCGGCGGATGATCCGCAGCAGGCGCTGTCCCTCATCGCTGTCGATCTCGCGGATCCGTACTGGCTCTGCCACCGGCACAGTCTTTCGGGAAGAGGAGGCGTCCGGGTGCAGAACGGGCGAGGTGCCTGCGGTCAGGCCAACGCCGCCCGAAGCCAGGCCCTTTCGGCGCGGCTGGTGGCGCGGGCGATGGTGAGCATGCCGCGCCGGTAGGGGTCGTCGGTGTCGTCGGCGCCCAGTGGGCGGTCACCGTCGTGGAAGAAGCTCGCGGGCTGTTCCAGGAAATCCAGTCGCCGACGCAGTACCGCGTGCTGGTCAGCGGTGTCGGGCAGGTGGGACAGGAAGGCCAAGACCGTGAAGTATCGGGTGCTGTCGCTGATGTCCAGGCCGCCTGCATCCCGCAGTCGGCGCAGCAGCTCGCAGTGGCCGGCATTGGTCAGGCTCAGGGTGTGCCGCTGAGCGGCCGAGGAGCCCGGTTCGGTCCGCCGGTCGAGCATCCCGGCGCTGACCAGCCGGTTGATCGCCGGGTAGAGGCTGCCGTCGCTGACTGGCCGGGCATGGCCAGTCAAGTGCTCTATCCGGTGGCGCAGTTGATAGCCGTGCAGCGGTCCCTCGGCCAGGAATCCCAGGATCGCGAGTTCGAGCATGCTGCTACTCTCGCACATCGAAACGAGGTACCTCGAATCGAGGCAGGAGCCGGGATGGCATACACCGAGGAATGGGTGATCACACGGGCGCGCAACGCTTACGAGCGTGGCCGGGCATCGTTCGACGTACGGCCCGAACGGGCGGCACTGCTGGTGATCGACATGCAAGACGAATTCGTCCGGCCCGGCTGGAGTCCCTACTGGGTGCCCGCAGCCACCCGGATGGCGCCCCGGTTGCACCAACTGGTCGAAGAATGCCGGGCGGCCTCTGTCCCGGTGCTGTGGACCATCTTCGACGACACCCATCTCGGACTGGACCGGCCGCACGCCTTGCGGTTCCTCCCGCATGCCGACACCGACTGGCGCCGACCGGGCCCTGCCGAGGTGTGGGCCCCGATGGGCCGCCACCCCGACGAGGCCGTCATCCGCAAGCCCTCCTACGGGGCGTTCTACGACACCCCGCTCGACACGATGCTGCGTAACCTCGGCCGCGACACGGTCATCGTCACGGGAACGCTCACCAACTACTGTTGCGGCACCACGGCCCGGCAGGCATACGAACGTGGCTACAAGGTCGTCTTCGGCTCCGACGTCACGGCCACCGACGACGAGTCCCGACAAGAACCTGAACTCGCAGTCCTACGCAAGGGTTTCGCCCTCGTGCTGAGCGCCGAAGAGATCACCAACCGACTGACCACAGCCACCCCGATATGAGAGGACGAGTAGCGGGCGAACGTTGCCTGATGCGGCACTAGCTGTCTTTCTGCTTGTCCCAGAGCACGGGCACCACTGCCGGTGAGGCCAGGCAGTACACCGTCACAGCTGCCAGGAGCAGCCAACTGACGGGGTCAGTGGCAAACCTGGACAGGGATCCAGCGACGCCAGCGGCGGTGGTGCGGCCGGCCAGCGCGGCCAGGCCCCACACGAGGACCCAGTAGAAGGCCGCGGCCTTGGCCCGGTCCACCGCCCTGGGCGGTCTGATCCTGTCCGGCCGTGCGACGATCTCCGGCACAACGACCGGTGACAGACCGCAGCAGACCAAGGTCAGCACGGTCCACGCCCAGGCCGCCGGGTGGGAGTAGGTGGCGATGAGCGCCTGGAAAAAGGCATCGCCTGTTTCGGCTGCTCCCCGTCCCGCGCCGAAGACGAGTATGCCGCTCAACAAGACGGCGACTGTTACTCGGTTGGCGGGACGATCCCCTCGCCGGTTAGCGAGGGACTGCCGCTTGCCACTCACCTGGCGCACCTGGCACGGGGAGGGAAGAATCCATATAACCAGCATAGCCACCGTGGATTCCTCCGGTCGTTGCCCACGCGTCCGCACGGTCGGATCCGCGGAAGCCGTAGGGATAAAAGCCCCAACTACCCGCCATCATGGACGCGAACGAGCCGACACCCATTCCGTAGATGCCGCATCGAAAAGCGCCACGCATGCGGGGCCTGGTTCAGCGGTAGAGAGACCAGACGGCTGACCTGGGGCTTCTATGCTGGGCGCGCCGGGAGGGATCGCCCAGGTGAGCCCTACGTGAGTGCCTTGACACCGTTGTTGATCTCACGATGCTCATGCCCTCATCCTGCCGTGCCGGCCGGACTCCCGGGTGCCCGGGCGTGCGCTGCCGTGTCGTCAGGAGGTGGTCCCCCGCGGTGCCGTGGGGCCCGGCGGTGCCGACTGCCGCCGTCGGCGGGCACGGAGGGCCGGGACGATCGCCGCGGCGGCGCCCGCGAGGACGGCGAGGACGGTGAGCGACCAGACCGGGACGCCGCCGACGGTCAGCAGTTCGCTGTGGTAGACGACGCGCCGGTACGGGGTGTCGGAGGCGGTGCGGCGCAGTTCGTGGTCGCCGGTGATCCGGCTGGGAGTGGGGAACGACTGGTCGAGGGCGGTCAGATAGGTGGGTGTGCCGTCGGCGAGGGATACCTTGCCGGCGAACAGGACCTCGGGGCGGTTGCCGCCGATGGACGAGCGCGGTTCCATCCGGTGGTCCGAGAGGACGAACAGAGCGAGCGACTGCGGGTTCTTCGCCAGGCGCGACAGCCGCATCGGGTAGACCGCCCGGTCGCTGGCGAAGGTCAGCCGCAGCGGGTCGAGGGAGCCGCGCAGCGGGGTGCCCTTGGTCTCGGGGGCCAGCCGGACCGCGACGTACTCCCACTTCTGCTCGACGTAGGGCTTCAGTTCTGCGGAGAGCCGGTCGGACAGCTGGAAGCCGTTGGTGCGCAGCCAGCGGTCCAGGGCGCCCGGGTCGGTGGCGGTGAGCCGCGCGACGTCGAACGGGCCCAGGCGTTCCCGGCCCACCACGCCGACGCCGCCGTCGGCCGTGGGCGGAGCGGCGGCGGCGGCGTCGCCGGCCATGTCCTCGTAGGGCCAGTCGCCGCTCCGAGGCCAGAAGTGGTGCCGTGTCCGGCGCTCCGGGACGATCAGGGCGTCCAGCTCGTCGAAGAACTCCGGATCGCCCAGCTCGACCGTGGCCCGGCCCGGTACGGGCATGATCCAGGCGGCTTCGGGTGCGTCCCCGTCGACGGTGAGACGCATGTCGATCCGCTCGGTGCGGCCGTCCCAGTGGACGGCGGAGGTCTCCCGGTCCACGGCGACCCGCATCGCCGGGTCGGTGACCATCGCGCCGCACCCGCACGCGTACGCAGGGCTGATCAGTGACCCCAGCAGGGCCGTGGCCAGCATCGCCAGCACCAGCAGGACGCGCTGCCGCATTCCTCGTTCTCCCCTCCCCGAAACGGACAGCAGCTACGACGACGCGACGGGTGGCACGGTTCCGCTTTCGGGGAGTCCGCTTTCGGGGAGAGGAATGCTCCGGTCCGGGGGAGGGGGAGCGGGTCCGCGGCAGGTTCGAGCCGGTCCGGTACGGGTGGGCCGGGGCCGGTCAGGGGCGGGACGCGTGGGAAGGGCGCCGCCGGGGGCGCGGACGCGGGCCGTGGGGCCGTCCCCGGGGACGGGAGCGGGAGACAACCGCTCCCGAGCCCCGGGTGGATCGTCGCGTTCCTGTCAGCATCCGCCCGGACGGAGCAGTCCGCCACTCGGAGCAGTCCGCCACTCGGGCGGCTCGGGCCGGACGGGTGTCGGCGCGACCCGTGCCGAGTGAGCGGGTGCCGAGGGAGTCGCGTACGGAGGGAGTCGGGTCCGGAGGGAGTCGGGTGCGGAGGTCCCAAGGGAGGCGGGGGCCGGGGCGCAGGGACAGGGACCGCCCCCGCCTCCCTGGACGCAGGTCTGCCGGTCAGCCGGGGAGGCCGTGGCTCACCTGCAGTTCCTTGATGCCGTTCAGCCATGCCGAGCGGAGCCGGCGAGGCTCCCCGGCCGGCCGCAGATCGGGCAGTGCGTCGGCGACGGCGTTGAAGATCAGGTCGATCTCCATGACGGCGAGGGACTTGCCGAGGCAGAAGTGCGGGCCTCCGCCGCCGAAGCCGAGGTGGGGGTTGGGGTCGCGGGTGATGTCGAAGACGTCGGGGTAGTGGAACACCTCGGGGTCGTGGTTGGCGGAGGAGTAGAACAGTCCGATCCGGTCGCCCTCGCGGATCTTCTGCCCGCCGATCTCGGTGTCCTGGGTGGCGGTGCGCTGGAAGGAGACCACCGGGGTGGCCCAGCGGACGATCTCCTCGGCCGCGGTGCTCGGACGTTCGCGTTTGTAGAGCTCCCACTGCTCGGGGTGGGTGAGGAAGGCGTGCATGCCGTGGCTGATGGCGTTGCGGGTGGTCTCGTTGCCGGCGACGGCGAGCAGGATGACGAAGAAGCCGAACTCGTCGGAGCTGAGGTTGCCCTCGCCCTCCGCGGCGACCAGCTGCGTCACGATGTCCCTGGCCGGGCACTCCTTGCGGGCGGCCGCGAGGTTCATGGCGTACGACACGATCTCCATGGCCGCCTCGACGCCGACCTCCTCGGTGATGGCGTACTCGGGGTCGTCGTAGGCCGCCATCTTGTTGGACCAGTCGAATATCCTCGCCCGGTCCTCCTGGGGGACGCCGATGAGTTCGGCGATGGCCTGGAGGGGAAGTTCGACGGCGATCTCGTTGACGAAGTCGAAGCTCGCCCTCCCCTCAGCCCGCGCGACCGCGGTGTCGACGATGGCCCGGGCCCGGTTCCGCAGTGCCTGCTCCAGCGACCGGACGGCGCGCGGGGTGAAGCCGCGCTGGACGATCTGCCGTACGCGGGTGTGCTCGGGCGGATCCATGTTGAGCATGATCAGCTTCTGGACCTCGATCTGGTCGCGGCCGATCGTCTCGTTGAAGCGGATGATCGCGGTGTTGGTGTGGGAGGAGAACAGCTCCGGGTGCGTGGAGACGTACTTGACGTCGGCGTGCCGGGTCACGACCCAGTAACCCGCGTCGTCGTAACCGGAGATGCCGGGTCGCTGGGCGCACCACCAGACGGGCGCCGTCCGCCGCATCAGGGCGAACTCCGGGTACGGTACGCGTGCTTGGAGCAGGTCCGGGTCGGTGAAGTCGAACCCTTCGGGCAGATGGGGGCAGTGCATCGGCAGCTCCAGGGTCGTGCCGGGCGGGGCCGCCTGCCCTGTGCCGCGGAGCGACGGGGGGTGCGGCGCAGCGTCCTGCACGCTGCGGCCATGGCGTCCCGGGCGCGCGGCACATTGTCTGACGACCCATCAGAAGTTGCCGGAAAGGTAGTAACGAGTTCCACAAGTCGCAAGGTTCGTGGCGCCAACTGTTGCGTGAGGGTGGCGTGTACAGGCCGCAGAACCCTTGCGTACCGGGGGTAGCAGTCATAAGACTGCGGAAAGAACTAGAACGCGTACTAGTTCCAGCCCCCGGGCGCCGGGACGCCACGCGGGGCCAGGAGGAGAGGACGAGCTCATGGCCGCTGAACCCGTCATCGTCGAAGCCGTACGCACCCCCATCGGCAAGCGTGGAGGCGCGCTCGCCAATCTGCACCCCGCCTATCTGCTCGGCGAGACCTACCGTGAACTCCTCGGCCGCACCGGCATCCACGCCGACTGCGTCGAGCAGATCGTCGGCGGTACCGTCACCCATGCCGGCGAGCAGTCCATGAACCCCGCGCGCAACGCCTGGCTCGCCATGGGCCTCCCCTACGAGACGGCCGCCACCACAGTGGACTGCCAGTGCGGTTCGTCCCAGCAGGCCAACCACATGGTCGCCAACATGATCGCCGCCGGGGTCATCGACATCGGCATCGGCTGCGGGGTCGAGGCCATGTCCCGCGTCCCCCTCGGCAGCGGCTCCAAGCACGGCCCCGGCAAGCCCTGGCCCGACGAGTGGAACGTCGACCTCCCCAACCAGTTCGAGGCCGCCGAGCGCATCGCCCGCCGTCGCGGTCTGACCCGTGAGGACGTTGACTCGCTCGGCCTGCTGTCCCAGCAGCGGGCGGCCGCCGCGTGGGCCGAGGAGCGCTTCAAGCGGGAGACCTTCGCGGTACAGGTGCCCACCACCGAGGAGGAGCAGCTCGCCGGCCAGGGCATGTGGCGGCTCGTCGACCGTGACGAGGGGCTGCGCGACACCAGCATGGAGGCGCTCGCCGGCCTCAAGCCCGTCATGCCGACCGCCATCCACACCGCGGGGAACTCCTCCCAGATCTCCGACGGTGCCGCGGCCCTGCTGTGGGCGTCCAAACGGATGGCCCGCGCGCTGAAGCTCAGGCCCCGCGCGCGGATCGTCGCCCAGGCCCTCGTCGGGGCGGATCCGCACTTCCATCTCGACGGGCCCGTCGACGCGACCCGGGCGGTCCTCGGCAAAGCGGGGATGTCGCTCCGCGACATCGATCTGGTGGAGATCAACGAGGCGTTCGCCTCCGTGGTGCTGAGCTGGGCCCGGGTCTTCGAGCAGGACCTGGAGAAGGTCAACGTCAACGGCGGTGGGATAGCCCTCGGCCATCCCGTGGGCGCCACGGGAGCCCGGCTGAACACCACCGCGCTGCACGAGCTGGAACGCCGTGACGGAGAGTTCGCGCTGATCACGATGTGCGCGGGCGGGGCGCTCGCCACGGGGACCATCATCCAGCGGCTCTGAGCCGTCGGCGCGGCGGGGGCGAGGGCGGGGGCGGGGCGAGGGCGCGGATACGCGAGGCGAAAGCAGGGCGCGACGAAAGCGGGCCGACTCTGACGCGCAGGTCTGCGCGGGCCGGCTCGGACGCGCAGGTCTGCGCGGAGATGCGGATGTCCGCGGGGTGCGCTCAGCGAGGCGGGTGTCCGTGGAGTGCGTTGTGCGAGGCGGGTGTGCGCGGAATGCGTGCCGCGGGGAAGACGCGGGGAATGCGCGCCGCGGGGCACATGAGCGGAAAGTGCGCGGCGGGGCGGACGTGCGCGCGAGTGCGCGCCGCGAGGCGGATGTGCGCGGACACGACGAAGGCCCCGGTGGGGCCGACCTCTCGGGGTCGGCCGCTTCGGGGCCCTTGCGTCGTGTGGTGTGCGCGCTCTCGCGCGCGGGTTACTGCTGCCGGTGTCGGTCGCCGGACGGCGACGGGACGTCGGCTCAGTACCAGTGGTTGGCCTGCCAGAAGTTCCAGGCGCCGCACGGGCTGCCGTAGCGCGACTTCATGTAGTCCAGGCCCCACTTGATCTGGGTGGACGGGTTGGTCTTCCAGTCGGCGCCGGCGGAGGCCATCTTGCCGCCCGGCAGGGCCTGGACCAGGCCGTAGGCGCCGGAGGAGGCGTTCGTCGCCTTGTGGTTCCAGCCGCTCTCACGCTCGACGATCTTGCTGAAGCACTGGAACTGGCCCTTGTCCTTGATCATCTGCTGCGCGATCTGCTGCGGGGACGCCGCAGAGGCGGAGGTGGTGGAACCGAGAACCGCGCCCACGGAGCCCAGCAGGACGGCGGCGCCGACGGCGGCGGTCTTGCGGCGGGCGGTGATGCGGGTGGCGATCGAGCGAATCACGAGCAGTCCTTACGACGGGGTCAGGGCTGTCGCACGGGCGATCCGGTGCCGTACGGATGCGGGCTTCGGATCTCCCCGAGCTGCCTGGCGAGGCCATGCGGTGCTCGGCGACGGGAACCAGTTTTAGCCAGCCCGGAACCCCCGCGCCGTGACCGGGCTCACCCCCTATGTACGACCGGAACCCGCACGAACAGGCCGAAAGTCCCAAAACGGGCATAGGTGGTGTTATTGCAGGTGAAAGGGGTGCCGAAGGAGGCGGATCCGGGCCGTGAGGTCTACGAGGCGGCATAGTGCAGGACCTACGGCCTGTGGGCCGGCTCACCGGGAAAGGACCCGTTTTCCTACCGTTCGTGGGCCTTGAATGTGACCTGGGCCTCGAAGGCGGCCCGCCGGGTGGCCCGCCGCAGTGCTTTCAGAAGGGCTCCGCCGACCGTCAGCGTCAGCACCACGGTCATCACCGCACGGCCCAGGTCCCAGCCGAACGAGGTCGCCGCGCAGTACGCGAGGAAGCGCAGGAGGTTCTCGTGCAGCGGCTCCCCGGGGTGGAAGGACAGCCCGGACGCCAGACCCGGCACGATCGTCCACCCGTACAGGTTCATGATCGTTCCGTAGGCGAACGCCGCCACGAAGCCGTACCCGGCCAGCATCAGCACCTCGCCGCGGCCGCCGAGCCGGTCCGGGGCGGGCAGCAGCCCGGCGCCCATCGTGAACCAGGCCATGGAGAGCATCTGGAACGGCATCCACGGCCCCACCCCGCCGGTCAGCAGCGCCGACGCGAACATCGTGACCGCCCCCAGGACGAAGCCGAAGCCCGGGCCGAGCACCCGCCCGCTCAGCACCATCAGGAAGAACATCGGCTCAAGCCCTGCGGTGCCCGCGCCCAGCGGGCGCAGCGCCGCGCCCACCGCGGCCAGCACACCGAGCATCGCCACGGCCTTCGCGTCCAGCCCGTCGTCCGCGATCACCGCCACCACGACCGCCACGAGCAGCGGGAGCAGGGCGGCGAACAGCCACGGGGCGTCCTGGGCGTGAGCGGTAGCGCCCGACCCGGCGTCCGCCAGCAGCGGCCAGCCGAACGCCGCCACGCCGACCAGGCTCACCAGGAGCAGTGCGGCGACCGCGCGCGGGCCCAGCCGCACCGGCCGTGCCGGGCGCACCGCTCGGACCGGCCGCGCCCGCCGGGCCGGCCGCGTCACCGGTTGCACCTCGCGCCCGCTCACAGCGCCTCCTCCACCTGCGCCACCGTGAGCCACTTCTGCGGGGCGAGGATCTTCGCGACCTGCGGGGCGTACGACGGTGAGGACACCACGACCTCCGCGGTCGGCCCGTCGGCGACGACCTCACCACCGGCGAGGATCACCACCCGGTGTGCCAGCTCCGCCGCCAGCTCCACGTCGTGCGTGGCCAGCACGATCGCGTGCCCCTGCGCGGCGAGACCGCGCAGCACGGCGACCAGCCGGGCTTTCGCCGCGTAGTCCAGTCCGCGCGTCGGCTCGTCGAGCAGCAGCAGCCCCGGCCGTCCCGTGAGGACGATCGCCAGCGCCAGCGCCAGCCGCTGCCCCTCCGACAGGTCCCTCGGGTGCGTCGCGTCCGCCACGCCCGGCAGCAGCTCCGACACCAGCGCCCGGCAGCTGCCCGGCGCGGCCCCGGCGTCCGCGTCGGCCGCCGCGCACTCCGCGGCGACGGTGTCCGCGTACAGCAGGTCCCGCGGTTCCTGCGGGACCAGGCCGGCCCGGCGGATCAGCTCCTGCGGCGCGGCGCGGTGCGGGACCAGCCCGCCGACCTCGACCGTCCCCGCGGACGGCTCCACGGTCCCGACGAGCGAGCCCAGCAGCGTCGACTTGCCGGCACCGTTGCGTCCCATCAGCGCGACGGTCTCTCCGGCCGCGACCGTGAGCCCCACTCCGCGCAGCGCCTCCACGCGTCCGCGCCGGACGACCAGACCGTCGACCCGGGCGGCCGGCCCGCCGGGGGCCGTCGGCCCGTCGGCGGAGGCGGACGCGGCAGCGGCGCCGCGTCGGCGCAGCACTCGTGCGAGGACCCCCCGTACGCCATGGGGCCGGGCCGGCGAACCGTCGGCCCGAGGCCGGGTGGCGGCCGGGGGCGCTGGGACCGCGTCCGCCGAACGAGCGGGGCCCGGGACGGTGACGGGGGCTTGAAGCATCGCCGCCGGCCAGAGCGGCACCGTGTCCGCCGGTGTCCTGTCGGCGAGCGCGGACCGGAGGTCTGCCGCGCGGCGGCGGGCGTCGCGGACCGACAGGGGGAGGGGCGTCCAGCCCGCGAGGCGGCCGAGGGCGACCACCGGGGGGCGGACCGGGGAGTCCGCCATGATGTCGGCGGGGGCGCCCATGACCGGGGGATCGGCGGGACCCGGGAGAAGGATCACCTGGTCCGCGTACTGGACGACGCGTTCCAGCCGGTGCTCGGCCATCAGCACGGTGGTGCCGAGGTCGTGGACCAGGCGTTGCAGTACGGCCAGGACCTCCTCGGCGGCCGCGGGGTCGAGCGCGGACGTCGGTTCGTCCAGCACCAGCACCTTCGGGTGCGTCGTCAGCACCGAACCGATCGCGACGCGCTGCTGCTGGCCGCCCGACAGCGTGGCGATCGGCCGGTCGCGGAGGTCCGCCAGGCCCAGCAGATCGAGGGTCTCCTCGACCCGCCGTCGCATCACGGCCGGCGCGAGCCCCAGGGACTCCATGCCGTAGGCGAGCTCGTCCTCCACGGTGTCGGTGACGAAGTGCGCGAGCGGGTCCTGGCCCACCGTGCCCACGACGTCGGCGAGTTCGCGGGGCCGGTGCGTCCGGGTGTCCCGGCCGTCCACGGTCACCCGGCCGCGCAGGGTTCCGCCCGTGAAGTGCGGCACCAGCCCGGAGACCGCGCCGAGCAGGGTCGACTTGCCGACCCCGGACGGGCCGACGAGCAGCACCAGTTCGCCCTCCGGCACGGTCAGGTCGACGCCGTCCAGGACCGGCCGGTCGGCACCGTCGTAGGTGACCGAGACGTTCTCGAACCGGATCACGGGGTCTCCTCGGAAGGTCCGGAAGGCACGGGAGAAGGCGTAGAGGAAGGAGCGGAGGAAGATGCAGAGGAAGGAGTGGAGGCAGGGGTGGAAGAGCGCGTGGAAGAGCGCGTGGAAGAGCGCGTGGAAGAAGGCACCGGGGCCACGAACGCGGGCAGCAGCCCGATCAGCACGGAGGCGGCCGGCCACAGGGGCAGGGTCGGCGCGGTCAGCGGTACGACTCCCGGGTGCAGGCCCTGCGGGTCGTACGTACCCGCGTGGACGAGCAGCGCGGCGACGGCCGCGCCGGAGCCGGCGACGAGCCAGGCGCGCGGGCCCCAGCGGTCGGGCCGGTAGCGGGTGCGGATGCTGCGCCGGCCGCCGAGCCGCAGCCCGGCGAGCGCGGCCGCCAGCCCCAGGACCAGCACCGGGAGGCCGTACTCGGCGCCCTCCGCGGCGAGCAGTCCGTACGTGCCGGCGCACACGCCGAGGAGACCGCCCAGCGTGAGGACGTTCGTGGTGTGCCGCACGGCCCGCGGGACCCGGGCGGTCCGGCCGTAGCCGCGGGCGTCCATCGACGCGGCGACGGCCACCGACCGTTCGAGCGCGCCCTCCAGCACCGGGAGGCCGATCTGGAGGACCGCCTTCACTCCGCCGGTGGGCCGGCCGCGCAGCCGCCGCGCCCCGCGCAGCCGCAGGACGTCGGCGACCAGGTTCGGTGCGAAGGTCATGGCGACGACGACGGCGACCCCGGCCTCGTACAGGGCGCCGGGCAGCGACTTCAGCAGCCGTGCGGGGTTGGCCAGGGCGTTCGCGGCACCCAGGCAGATCAGCAGGGCGGCCAGTTTCGCCCCCTCGTAGAGGGCGAAGGCCATGCCCTCGGCGGTGACCGGGCCCCCGATGCGCACGCCCTGCGCCCAGTCCGGCAGCGGCAGTTCGGGCAGGGCGAACAGCACATGGCTGCCGGGGATCGGCGATCCGAGGACGACGTGGAAGAGCAGCCGGACGGCCACGACGAACAGCCCGAGCTTGACGAACGCCCCGTAGGAGCGGGCCCACGGGGCGTCGGTGCGGCGGGCGGCGACGACGTAGCCGGCGACGCCGACGACCAGGCCGAGGAGCAGCGGATTGGTGGTGCGGGACGCCGCGGTGGCGAGCCCGAGCGCCCACAGCCACCAGGCCCCGGGGTGCAGGGCGTTGCCGCGGTGCGCCCGGGGCGCGCGGAGCGTCATCCGCGGCGGCGGCGCGCCTGCAGGAAGGCGGCGACGCCGAGGACGGCCACGACGGCGGCACCGGCGAGCAGGCCGAGGGACGGCCCGCCCTCGTCGCCGCCCTTCCCGGCCGCGGGGGCGGTGCCGGACGTGGCGGGCTCGGAGGCGGTCGGCTTCTTCCCGGCCGGGTCACCGGAGACCTGCTCGCCGCAGCCCGTCCTCGGGTACCCGGCGATCGCGCACAGCAGAGCCGAACTGCCGTAGCGCAGCGGCTTCGCGACGGCGGCCAGCGCGTCGGCGGAGGTCGCGTCCGGGCCGACCTGGGCGCAGGCCGTACGGATCGCCGGGGGCGGGGTCTCCCCTTCGGGGGCGTCCTCGGGGGTTCCGAAGTCGATGACGAGCGCGATCCGCTTGCTGCCCTCCTTGGCCGGGGTCTTCGCGCACACGGCGTCGAACCCGGTCGTGGAGCGCGGTTTGTCGGCGTCCTGGGAGTCCGCGCTCACCGCGAAACGGAAGCCCTGGACGTCGCCGTCCGCGGGCCGCGCGGTGGTCGGGCCCTGGGTGGCGTACGCCCAGCCGTCGGCCGTGCGGTCCCAGAAGGACCAGTAGCGGTACCCGGCCGCGTGTGCGGGCGCGGCGACGCCGAGCGTGGCTCCGAACACGGCCCCGGTCATGGCGAGCAGCGCCCCGAGACCCACCAGCAGGCGGACGCGGGCCGAACCGCGTGGGACGCTCACGCGAGCCGGACCACGGGGCACCCCGACGCGGGCCGGGCCACACCCCATCCCGATACGGGCGCCGTGCAGCGCCCGGACGACGGCCGGGCAGCGCTGCTCGCCGACGCGGGCCGGAACGGGCCGCGCCCGGCCCGTCGGTTCCCCCGTGAGGAACGGGCGGGCCGGGCGGGCGGGGCCGGGCGAGGCCTCGCCGTGGCCGCGTGCGTCGAACGTCACGACTGCGGGCGGTTCGTGTCGCGGGAGCGGCGGGTGCTGATGAGGAAGCCGATGCCGACACCGGCGACCAGGCCGACGCCGATGATCCACCAGATGCCCGGGCCGCTGCCGTCCTGCTCGTCCTCCGCCGCCTTCGAGGAGTCCGGGGACGCCGGGGACGCCGGGGACTTCCCGGCCCCCGCCACGGCCTCCGGCTTCGGGCCGGTCGCGTTCAGCTGCTCGACGAGGTCCGCGCCGCCGAAGTCGCGCGGGTCGGTGCCGGTGGCCCGGGCCGCGAGCACCAGCTGGGCGTAGGCGGCGGGTCCGTTCTCCTCGGCCCAGGCGGCGGAGTTCTTCTTGAGCCAGTCCAGGGAGGTCACGGGGATGTTCCCGTACGCGGAGACCGCGATCACGGCGTCGGCGGTGTTGCCGTGGTCGGGCTGGTTCTCGGCGCCCGGCATGGCGGACATGAGGGGGCCGGATTCGAGCGCTTGGCCGAGGTACAGGGCGCCGTCGAGCGCGGCCTGCTCCGGCTTGAGGCCGGCGGCGCAGCCGGGCTTGGCGCCCTGCGGCATGCCCCTGCCGGGCTTGTCCACGACGAGTCCCTTGCCGAACGCCGCGAGCACCGCGGCGGCCGTGGCGTCCGCGTTGGCGAACAGCTTGCCCGACTTGTCCGGCTGGTACGCGAAGGCGCCCGCGGTCTTCTTGTCGCCGCATCCCAAGGCGAACGCGAGCAGGCCGTCGTACGCCGACTTGCCCTGCTTCGACTTCACCTCGGCGGGCTTGTCGCCGGCCGACACGAGCGCGCCGATCACGACGGAGGTGGAGTTGGCGTCGCTGGGCGTGCCCGGGTTGTAGCTCCAGCCGCCGTCGGCGTTCTGCGCGGACTTCAGCCAGTCGGTGGCCTTCTTCACCTCGGCGTCGTGACCGCCCAGCGCGGCGAGGGCCTGCACGGCCACCGCGGTGGCGTTGGTGTCGAGCACCGTCCTGGCGTCGCAGGGCTTGGCCGGGTCGGGCCGGAACGACGCGAAGCCGCCGGTGGCGCACTGCTGGCCGGTCAGCCAGTCGACGGCCTTCGCGGCGGGCTTCACGCCCACGGTGTCCTGGGCGAGGAACGCCAGCGACTGCCGCCACACGCCGTCGTACGTCGGGTCCTTGGCGCCGTAAAGCCCGGACGGGACGGGGACGGACGGGGCCGGGGAGGGGGCCGCGACGGCGGTGCCCGCTCCCGCACCGGCGCACAGCACGGCCGCTGCGGCGGCGAGGGCAGCGGTGCCGCGGCGCACGGCGGCGCTACGACGTACGGCAGTGCTACGTGTGGCGGTCATCCTGACGGTGCCTCTCCTGCGGGGATCCGGACACGGCACGCGCGGGCGGCACACTCCGGCTCCGTATTCCTCGACGGTGCCGGTCACCAGGGAATCCCGGCCGGGGCATTCCGACTCGCCACCCGCACGGCACTACGGCACGACGGTGGCTCACGGCTGCGGGTCAGTGCCGGATTTGCACCGGCTTCCCCCCGTACGGGTGATGACGACCCGCCCACCCTACCGGCCTGTGAAGCGTGCGCGGCAGGCGGTCATACCGCGAGATACGTCACGGGGTCGCTGCCCGCGACGGGCTCCGCCCGGCCGAGCTTCACGAGCCGGCGCAGATGGGCCTCGGCCTCGGACACGGCGATGTTGCGGGAGCCGTGCGGGATCTGCTCCCAGGGCCGGTTCCAGTCCATACGCTCGGCGATCTGCCACGGGGTGAGGGGGACGGTGAGCCGGGTGAGGAGCCCGGCGAGCCGCTGCTCGTGGTGGACGAGCAGGGCGCGGACGCGTGCGGGTGCGTCGCGGAAGGCGTACTGGTGCGCGGGCAGCACCTCCGCGGGCGCGAGGCGGCCGATGCGCTCCAGGGAGTCGAGGTAGTCGCCGAGCGGGTCGGTGACGGTGCTGTCGTCGGGGTCCTCGTACAGCCCGATGTGCGGGGTGATCGCGGGCAGCAGGTGGTCGCCGGAGAACAGCCGCCCGTGGCCGGGCAGGTCCGCCGGGTGCCGTTCCTCCAGGTGCAGGCACACATGGCCGGGGGTGTGGCCCGGGGTCCAGACCGCGCGGAGCCGGCGACCCGGGAGGTCGAGGAGTTCGCCGGGGGTGATGTCCCGGTCGGGGAGCGCGGGGCGCAGTCCCGGGAGGCCGTCGGCGCGCCCGGCGGCCCGCGCGGCCCGCAGCGGCGCGAGGTGCTCGTCGGGGGCACCGGCTGCGGCGAGCTTGGCGGCCAGGTAGTCGAGCCACATGCCGGGTTCGGCGCTTCTGGTGCGCCGCACGACCTGGGCGTCGGCGGAGTGCATGGCGATCCACGCGCCGGAGGCCTCGCGTATCCGGCCGGACAGGCCGTGGTGGTCGGGGTGGTGGTGGGTGATGACGACGCCGTGGATCTCGGCGGCGGAGGCACCGGCCGCGGCGAGCCCTTCGACGAGCGTGTCCCAGGAGGCGGGGTCGTCCCAGCCGGTGTCGACGAGCACCGGGCCGCGGTCGGTCTCGAGGACGTGGACGAGCGTGTGCCCGAGGGGGTTGTCGGGGATCGGCACCGCGATGCTCCGGACGCCTCCGCCGTGGTCGGTCACCTGAGTCATGGGTCCCCATCCCTCCCGGGCGGATCTCTCCTGAGCGGCGGGCCGCGGGTCCACTATAAGCGGGATCTGATGTCCCGTCAGATAGCTGTTGTCGCGGGCCGGTTCCCGCCGAGGCGAGGCGCCGGCCAGTCGCCGTCCGGGGTGAGCCGATCGCGTCGCGGCACCCGCGTCGCGGTACCGGTGGCGTGCTGTCCGCGTCATGGTCTGGCCCAGTCAGGCCGGAACTGGTATCAGTTCTGATGCTGCGTCAGATACCGTCGCCGGGCCGCGGGAGGCAACTGCCATGACGACCGAGCTTGTGGAACACGGACAGCTGTTCATCGGCGGGACGCTGGTCGATCCGCTCGGCGACGGCGGCGCCATCGAGGTGGTCTCACCGCACACCGAGCAGGTCATCGGCCGGGTGCCGCACGCCTCGGAGGCGGACGTCGACCGGGCCGTGGCCGCCGCGCGCAAGGCGTTCGACGAGGGACCCTGGCCGCGGCTGCCGCTGGAGGAGCGGATCGCGGTCGTCTCCCGCATCAAGGACGCCTTCGCCGTCCGGCACGAGGAGATCGCCCGGTCCATCAGCTCCCAGAACGGCTCCCCTTACTCCTGGAGCGTCCTCGCCCAGGCCCTCGGCGCGATGATGGTGTGGGACTCGGCCATCGCCGTCGCCCGCGACTTCCCGTACGAGGAGCGCCGCGCGGGTGTGCTCGGCCCGATCCTCGTGCGGCGGGAGCCCGTCGGCGTGGTCGCGGCCGTCATCCCGTGGAACGTCCCGCAGTTCACCGCCGCCGCGAAGCTGGGGCCCGCCCTGCTCGCCGGCTGCACGGTGGTGCTGAAGCCGTCGCCCGAGACGCCGCTCGACGCGTACATCCTGGCGGACATCGCCCGGGAGGCGGGACTGCCCGACGGCGTGCTCTCGATACTGCCCGCCGGCCGTGAGGTCAGCGAGTACCTGGTCGGCCACCCCGGCGTCGACAAGGTGTCGTTCACCGGATCGGTCGCCGCCGGGAAGCGCGTCATGGAGGTCGCCGCCCGCAACCTCACCCGTGTCACCCTCGAACTCGGCGGCAAGTCCGCGGCCGTGATCCTCCCCGACGCCGATCTGGCGGAGACCGTCGCCGGGATCGTCCCGGCGGCCTGGATGAACAACGGCCAGGCGTGCGTCGCCCAGACCAGGATCCTCGCGCCGAGCAGCCGTTACGACGAGATCGCCGAGGCCTTCGCCGCCGCGGCCGCTGCCCTGGTGGTCGGCGACCCGCTCGACCCGGCGACCCAGGTCGGCCCGCTCGTCGCCCGGCGGCAGCAGCAGCGCTCCCTCGACTACATCCGCCTCGGCCAGGAGGAGGGCGCCAAGATCCTGGCGGGCGGCGGCCGTCCGGCCGGGCAGGACCGGGGCTGGTACGTCGAGCCCACCCTCTTCGGCGGGGTCGACAACTCGATGCGCATCGCCCGCGAGGAGATCTTCGGTCCGGTCGTCTGCCTGCTCCCGTACGCCGACGAGGCGGAGGCCCTGCGGATCGCCGACGACTCCGAGTACGGGCTTTCCGGCAGCGTCTGGACGGCCGACGTCGAGCGCGGCATCGAGTTCGCGCGCGGGGTGCGGACCGGCACGTACAACGTGAACACCTTCAGTCTGGACATGCTCGGCCCGTTCGGCGGCTACAAGAGCTCCGGGATGGGGCGGGAGTTCGGCCCCGAGGGCTACGGCGAGTACCTCGAGCACAAGATGATCCACCTGCCCGCGGGCCACGGCGAGGACGGGGCGCGCTGATGGGCGACCGCTGGCACGTCGAGGTCGACCGGAACGTCTGCATCGGCTCGGGGATGTGCCTGAGCAACGCCCCCGGCGCGTTCCGGCTGGACTCCGCCCGCCAGGCCCACCCGGCCGCGGGCCCGGAGTCCGACGCGGACGAACGGATCCTCTCGGCGGCCGAGGGCTGCCCCGTCGAGGCGATCACCATCACGCTGCCGGACACCGGTGAGGCGGTGTTCCCGCCGGAGGAATAGCGGAACGCGGCCCACGTGCGGCACAGGCCCGGCCGGCGGAACGCCGTACGCCTGGCGGAACCCTGCGCGCCCGAGCGCGTCCGGGACTCCTTCCCGTCTCCCGGGGCACCCCGCCCGGGACGGGAGAGGCGCACGACGACGCGGAGGGGCGGGGCCGGGGGGCTTGTCGGAACAGGCGGGGCGGGGCGGGGCCGGCTACGTCCCCAGGCGCGGACGGCGGGGCCGAGTACGTGCCCAGGCAGGCAGGGTGAGGCGATACCGGGTACGTCCCCCAGTGGATACGGACGGGCGGGGCCGGGTACGTGCCCAGGCAGGCGTGGACGGACGAGGCCGGGTACCTGTCGGCGCAGGCGCGGGAGGCGCGGGAGGCGCGGGAGGCGCGGGAGGCGCGGGAGGCGCGGGAGGCGCGGGAGGCGCGGCAGGCGCGGGAGGCCGACCCGCCGCTCCCGCCGGAGGCCTCAGCGCCGAGGACGCCCCGGCCCCGCGGCCTCGGCCACCGTCAGGTCGATCAGCCGGCACACCGTCTCGATGTCGATCTTCACCTGGGCGATCGAGGCGCGCCCCGAGAGCCAGGTGATCAGTGCCGAGTGCCAGGTGTGCTCGATCACCCGTACGGCGGAGAGCTGTTCCGGGGTGGGCGGGGTCTCCAGGCCCATCGCGTCCAGGATCACCGCGGTCGTCAGCCGGGACACCGCGTCCACCTCGGGGCTCACGCTGCGGTCGGCGAACGTCAGTGCGCGGACCATGGCGTCGGCGAGGTGCGGCTCCCGCTGGAGCGCGCGGAAGGCCCGCATCAGGGTCTCGGCCACCCGCTGGGAGGCGGAGTCCCCGGCCGGGGGACGTCTGTGCAGCGTGGTCTGCATCTGCTGGAGCTGGTCCTGCATCGTGGCGACCAGCAGGTGGATCTTGGACGGGAAGTAACGGTAGAGGGTGCCGAGCGCCACCTCCGCGGTCTCGGCGACCTCGCGCATCTGCACGGCGTCGAAGCCGCCGCGGCAGGCCAGCCGGGCGCTGGCGTGCAGGATGCGGCGACGGCGTGCCTCCTGGCGTTCCGTCAGGGGCGGGGACGCCGGGGTCGCTGCCTTGGCTGCCGCTCTCATGTGTCCCACTCCGTGACCGTCGTCCGCGTGCGTCGTCCGTGTGTCGCGTGCATGCTTGATCGTGCGCCGTGCGGGCGGGCCGTGCGGGCGGCCCGGACGCCGGGGCTCCCGGGGTGCACGGTGCGGCACGGCGGCCCTTCCCGTGGCGTGAATCACCTGATCCGCGCGCCACAGGTGCGCTACCTGCCGGTAGATTCAGTGCTCCTCGGGCGATCAAGTCTGAAACTTGTTCTAGATTAGCGCGAGCGGTTACGCTCCGCCGAAAGCGCAGCAAGAAGGGGGTCGGGAGTGACCGCTGAGGCCGTGGAGGCGGGTCCCCACGCGGGCACGCCCCTGGACGGTGACCGCCCGCTGCGGATCGCGCTCCTCACCTACAAGGGCAACCCCTTCTGCGGAGGCCAGGGCGTCTACGTCCGCCACCTCTCCCGCGAACTCGCCCGCCTCGGCCACAGCGTCGAGGTGATCGGCGCCCAGCCCTACCCCGTCCTGGACGAGGGCGTCACCCTCACCGAGCTGCCCAGCCTCGACCTCTACCGGCAGCCCGACCCCTTCCGCACGCCGAAGCGCGACGAGTACCGGGACTGGGTGGACGCGCTGGAGGTCGCCACCATGTGGACCGGCGGCTTCCCGGAGCCGCTCACCTTCAGCCTCCGCGCCCGCCGCCACCTCGCGGCCCGCCGCGGCGACTTCGACGTCGTCCACGACAACCAGACCCTCGGCTACGGACTGCTCGCCGACATCGGCGCCCCGCTGGTCACCACGATCCACCACCCCATAACCGTCGACCGGCAGCTCGAACTGGACGCGGCCGACGACTGGAAGCGCCGCCTCTCGGTGCGCCGCTGGTACGGCTTCACCCGCATGCAGAAGCGGGTCGCGCGCCGTCTGCCGTCCGTCCTCACCGTCTCCGGCTCCTCGCAGCAGGAGATCGTCGACCACCTCGGCGTGGACCCGGCCCGCGTCCACGTCGTCCACATCGGCGCCGACACCGAACTGTTCTCGCCCGACCCGGCCGTCGCCGAGGTCCCCGGCCGGATCGTCACCACCTCCAGCGCCGACGTCCCGCTCAAGGGGCTGGTGTACCTCGTCGAGGCGCTCGCCAAGGTGCGCACCGAGCATCCGGCGGCCCACCTGGTCGTCGTCGGCAAGCGCGCCGAGGACGGGCCCGTCGCCCAGGCCATCGAGCGGTACGGACTCCAGGACGCCGTCAGGTTCGTCAAGGGCATCACCGACGCCGAACTCGTCGACCTGATACGCGGCGCCCGGATCGCGTGCGTGCCCTCCCTCTACGAAGGCTTCTCCCTTCCCGCCGCCGAGGCCATGGCCACCGGCACACCGCTGGTCGCCACCACCGGCGGCGCGATCCCCGAGGTGGCCGGACCGGACGGCGAGACCTGCCTCGCCGTACCGCCGGGCGACGCCGGTGCGCTCGCCGCCGCCCTCGGCCGGCTCCTCGGCGACCCGGCGCTGGGCAGACGCCTCGGCGCCGCGGGCCGTGAGCGGGTGCTCCAGCGCTTCACCTGGCGGCAGGCCGCCATCGGCACCGCCGAGCACTACCGTGCCGCGATCGCCGCCCGGTACGAGCGCGGTGCCCGTGCCGTGAGCGGCCGATGACGCCGTCACCGCCGGCCCCCCGCCGCACCGCGGCAGCCGGGTCCTCCGGAAGCGTGCGGTGCGAACCGCCGCGTGGTGCAGAGCTTCCTCCCGGGCGACGGCCCGCGACCGGCACACGACCGGGCGCGGACCGCCGCCCCGCCCACCCCAACCCCCGGACGAAAGCAGAGCCCCCGTGCTGACCGTCGACTTCTCCCGGTTCCCCCTCGCACCGGGCGACCGCGTGCTCGACCTGGGCTGCGGCGCAGGCCGGCACGCCTTCGAGTGCTACCGGCGCGGCGCCCAGGTCGTGGCCCTCGACCGGAACGCCGAGGAGATCCGCGAGGTCGCCAAGTGGTTCGCGGCGATGAAGGAGGCCGGGGAGGCTCCCGCCGGCGCCACCGCCACCGCGATGGAGGGCGACGCGCTCGCCCTGCCCTTCCCCGACGAGTCCTTCGACGTCGTCATCATCTCCGAGGTGATGGAGCACATCCCGGACGACAAGGGTGTCCTCGCCGAGATGGTCCGGGTGCTCAGGCCCGGCGGCCGGATCGCCGTCACCGTGCCCCGGTACGGCCCCGAGAAGATCTGCTGGGCCCTCTCCGACGCGTACCACGAGGTCGAGGGCGGGCACATCCGCATCTACAAGGCCGACGAACTCCTCGCCAAGATGCGCGAGGCGGGCCTCAAGCCGTACGGCACGCACCACGCGCACGCCCTCCACTCGCCGTACTGGTGGCTCAAGTGTGCCTTCGGCGTCGACAACGACAAGGCGCTGCCGGTCCGCGCGTACCACAAGCTGCTGGTCTGGGACATCATGAAGAAGCCGCTCGCCACCCGGCTCGCGGAGCAGCTCCTCAACCCGGTCGTCGGCAAGAGCTTCGTCGCCTACGCCACCAAGCCCCACCTGCCCGCGGCGGACGCCAAGTGACGTCACCCGGCCGTACCGAACACCTCGTCCTGCCCGGGGTGCTCACCGCAGAACAGGCCGCGCAGACCGTCGCTGGCATCCGTGCCGCGCAGCGCGAGGACGGCGCCATCCCGTGGTTCCGCGGCCACCACCTCGACCCGTGGGACCACACCGAGGCCGCCATGGCGCTCGACGCGGCCGGCGAACACGAGGCCGCGGCCCGCGCCTACGAGTGGCTGGCCCGCCATCAGAACGCCGACGGCTCCTGGTACGCCGCCTACCACGACGGCGAAGCCGACCGGCCCACCGACCGCGGACGCGAGAGCAACTTCTGCGCGTACGTCGCCGTCGGCGTCTGGCACCACTACCTGGCCACCGGCGACGACACCTTCCTCGACCGCATGTGGCCCGTCGTCTCCGCGGCCGTCGAGTTCGTCCTCGCCCTGCAGCAGCCCGGCGGACAGATCGGCTGGAAGCGCGAGGACGACGGCACGCCCGTCACCGACGCGCTGCTCACCGGCAGTTCCTCCGTCCACCACGCGCTGCGCTGCGCCCTCGCGATCGCCGAGCAGCGCGAGGAGCCCCAGCCGGACTGGGAACTGGCGACCGGTGCCCTCGCGCACGCGATCCGCCGCCACCCCGAGCGGTTCCTGGACAAGTCCCGCTATTCGATGGACTGGTACTACCCGGTGCTCGGCGGCGCGCTCACCGGCGCGGAGGCGAAGACCCGGATCGAGGCGTCCTGGGACGCCTTCGTCGTGCCCGGCCTCGGTGTGCGCTGCGTGCTGCCCAATCCGTGGGTCACCGGCGGCGAGAGCTGCGAACTGGCCCTCGCCCTCTGGGCGATGGGCGAGTCCGACCGCGCCCTGGAGATCCTCCAGTCCATCCAGCACCTGCGCGCCGAGAACGGCATGTACTGGACGGGCTACGTCTACGAGGACCGTGCCGTGTGGCCGGAGGAACTCACCACCTGGACGGCCGGTTCCCTGCTCCTCGCCGTGGCCGCGCTCGGCGGCGACGAGGCGACCGTCGCGGTCTTCGGCGGCGAACGCCTCCCGCCGGGGCTCGAACCGGACTGCTGCGGCCAGGAGGTCACGGGCTAGCGTGCGGCGCGTCCGCGGCGAGCGGCGGCCGGCACGTCCGGACTCACCCCGCCAGGTCCGCCAGCACCCGCAGGGTCTGCGGGTCGCGAGCCGTGACCAGGAGGTCCGTCACCGGGCCCGCCCGCCAGAGTTCCAGCCGCTCGGCGATGCGTTCCCGCGGGCCGACGAGGGAGATCTCGTCGGCGAAGGCGTCCGGGACCGCCAGCACCGCCTCGTCCCGGCGGCCCGCCAGGAACAGTTCCTGGATTCGGCGGGCCTCCTCCTCGAAGCCCATACGGGCCATCAGGTCGGCGTGGAAGTTGCGGGAGGCGTGGCCCATGCCGCCGATGTAGAAGCCGAGCATCGCCTTGACCGGAAGCAGGCCCTCCGAGACGTCGTCGCAGACCTGGGCACGGGCCATCGGCGCGATCATGAAGCCTTTCGGCAGGTCGGTGAGCGACGCCTCGTACACATCGGTGCGCAGCGGCGACCAGTACAGCGGCAGCCAGCCGTCCGCGATCCGGGTGGTCTGGGCGATGTTCTTCGGCCCTTCCGCGCCGAGCAGCAGCGGGAGGTCCGGCCGACGGGGATGGGTGATCGCCCTGAGCGGCCGGCCGAGCCCGGTGGCGTCCGGCCCGCGGTACGGGTGGGAGTGGAACCGGCCGGCCAGCTCCACCGGCGCCTCGCGGCGCAGCACCTGCCGCACGACCTCGACGTACTCGCGGGTCGCGGTGAGCGGGCTGCGCGGGAACGGGCGCCCGTACCAGCCCTCGACGACCTGCGGTCCCGAGAGGCCGAGGCCTAGCATCATCCGTCCGCCGGAGAGATGGTCCAGGGTGAGCGCGTGCATGGCGGTGGCGGTGGGGGTGCGGGCCGCCATCTGTGCCACGGCCGTGCCCAGCCGGATGCGTGAGGTGTGCGCGGCGATCCAGGTGAGCGGTGTGAACGCGTCGGAGCCCCAGGCCTCCGCGGTCCACACGGAGTCGTAGCCGAGCAGTTCGGCCTCGCGGACCAGGTCCAGCTGGCGGGTGTCGGGGCCGCGGCCCCAGTAGCCGAGCGCGAGTCCGAGCCGCATGTCGGCACCCCCTGCTCCTCGGTCCGCCACTTTCTGACGGACTGTCAGTTCGTGCGGGGACTGTACGGCAACGGCCCCCCGCCCGGAAGGGCGAGGGGCCGAGCGTGACGGGTGCCGGTCAGCCGCGCTGGATCCCGGTGGTGTCCTGGAGGACACCGCGCCGGCCGTCCTGCGTCTGCGCCACCAGGGCGGCGCCGCGCTGCTCCACGGCGAGGTACCACGTGCCCGGGGCCAGTTCGGCGATCGGGGACCCCGAGCCGTCCTCCGCGTAGAGCGGCCGGGCCACCGGCACCGCGAACCAGAACGGGGCGAAGTCGCCCGCCGGGGCGCCGCCGTGGGAGTCGTGCGGCGGTCCGGCCTGCTGAACCGGCTGGCCGGGCTGTGTCCCGTACGGCTGCTGCTGGCCCGGCTGGCCGCCCTGCGACGCGCCGGGGTAGCCGTAGCCGCCGGGCTGCTGACCGCCGGGGTAGCCGTAGCCGCCGGGCTGCGCGCCGTACGGCTGCGGAGCCGCGGGGCGCGGAGCGGGCATCAGCGGGGCCTTCAGGGCCGGAACCAGCGGCGTGGCGACCGCGCCGCCCGCGAGGGCGAGGCTGGCGATGAAGCCGAGGATCATGCCGGCCTTGGCGCCGCTGCCGCCGAGCAGGTTCCAGAGGGCCGTCCACGCGGCGAACACGGTGAACGCGACACCGAACTGGCCCAGGTCCAGACCCAGGACCTTGACCGGCTGGGGCTGCGCCTTGGAGAAGATGATCATCGCCGCGCCGATGACGCCACCGAGGAACACGCTCATCAGGATGCCGAGCGAATCCCAGGCGTTGTAGCTGATGCCCAGGGCGTAGAGATCGAGGAACGAGGCGATGAACAGCACCACCGCTGCTCCGATCACCACGCCGTCGCCTCGAGTGAGGGAGCGGATGTTCACGTGAAAAAGTCCTTCGTCGGTCGTCTCGTCATCGGTGCGGTCGTCGCTGAGTGCGCGTACCGAATCTATCGCCTGGCCGGGGCACCCGTCTGCGGGGCCTCGCATCGGCGGTCCCCGCAGCGTGGACCGCCATGCGTCATTCCGTCAGGAAGCTGCTGACGCCGTCGGCGAGACCCTGCGCGGCCTTCTGCCGCCAGCCAGGGTCGGTGAGCAGCGCGGAATCCGTGGAATCCCGCATGTTCCCGCACTCGACGAACACCTTGGGAACGGTGGAGAGGTTGAGACCGCCGAGGTCGCCGCGGACGTCCAACCCCGTACGGTCGCCGACGTAGTTCGACGGCGCCATGCCCGTCGCCCTGACGAATTTCCCCGCGATCCTCACACCGAGTTCACGCGAGGGACCGACGATCGCGGAGGTGTCGGCCGACCCGCCCTTCACCTCGGCGGGCAGGATCACATGGAAGCCGCGGTTCCCCTGCCCCGATCCGTCGGCGTGGACGGAGACCACCGCGTCGGCCTTCGCCTCGTTCCCGATCCGGGCCCGCTCGTCGATGCACGGCCCGAACGGGCGGTCGTCCTCGTGGGTGAACACCACCTCGGCGCCCTGCGCCCGCAGGAGTCCGGCCAGGCGCCGCGAGACGTCCAGGGTGAACTGCGCCTCGCTGTAGCCCTTGTTCGTCGACGTGCCGGTGGTGTCGCACTCCTTGCGGCCGGTGCCGATGTCGACCTGCCGGTTGATCTCCGCGGTGTGCTGCGCGTTCCTGGAGTTGTGCCCCGGGTCGATCACCACGACCTTGCCGTGCAGCGGCCCGTCGCCCGTCACCTCGGAGCCGCCGGAGGCGGAAGCCGACGCCGACGCCGACGCGGACGCCGACGGGCTCGCCGTGCCGGCGGGAGAGGACGCCGCGGGGGCCGACGGGGCCGAAGAGGTGCGGCCGCCGCCCTTGCCCGGCTGCGACACGGCCACGGCCGGCCCGCCGTCGTCCGGGCCGCTCACCGCACGTACGAGGAACCACCCCGCCGCGAAGGCCGGAACGAGCGCGGCGACCGCGAGAACGGTGCCACGGCGGCCGAGGCGGCGCGGGAACCTGGACTCGGGCGTGAACTCGGGGCGGGGCGGTTCGTAGTCGTACGACACGGTGCGATGGTAGTCGGACCGCTCAGATCCCCGGGGCGCAGCGCCGCAGCACCCGCAGCGAGTCCGTGACCGAGATCTCGGTGAAGGCCCCGGACGCGAGCGCCCGCTGGTGGACGCGGTACGGCGCCTGGCCGCCGTCCGCGGGGTCCGGGAACACGTCGTGGATCACCAGCAGACCGCCCTCGGCGACCTTCGGCGCCCAGCCCTCGTAGTCGTTCGTGGCGTGCTCGTCGGTGTGGCCGCCGTCGATGAAGACCAGGCCCAGCTCCCCGCCCCACACCGCCGCGACCTGCGGCGACCGGCCGACGACCGCGATCACGTGGTCCTCGAGACCGGCGCGGTGCAGGGTGCGCCGGAAGGTGGGCAGGGTGTCCATCCGGCCGACCTCGGGGTCCACGGTCTCCGGGTCGTGGTACTCCCAGCCCGGCTGCTGCTCCTCGCTGCCCCGGTGGTGGTCCACGGTGATCGCGACCGTTCCCGCCTCACGGGCGGCGTCGGCCAGCAGGATCGTGGACCGGCCGCAGTACGTGCCGACCTCCAGCAGCGGCAGCCCCAGCGCGGCGGCCTCGACCGCCGCGTCGTAGAGGGCGAGGCCCTCGGCCACGGGCATGAACCCCTTCGCGGCCTCGAAGGCGGCCAGGGTCTCCGGCTTCGGTCGACGCGTGGGCGCGGCCATCGGTCCTCCTGCTCGTACGGGTGTCCGGGTGTGTCCCCAGGCGAGTCCCCGGGGCGCCCATCGTGCCGTATGCCGAGGTGGCCGGGGGCGGCGGGGCGTCGGCGGCTGTACCCCGCGCGGGTCGATTGCGTGATTCGTGTCACCGCGCTGCGCTCGCGTGATTACGCTCGGCCACCAACCGGAACGAACGCCGCACGTACGGCGTCAGCTTGGGGGTGGCCCACGCATGGTCAACATCCGCGACCTCGATCCCAGCGCCTCACCGCTGGACTACTACGGCGCCGAACTCCGCCGGCTGAGAGAGGCCGCCAAGCTGAGCCAGGGCCAACTGGGGAGCTGCGTCTTCTGCACGGGATCCCTGATCGGCCAGATCGAGACGGCGCGCAAGGTGCCGACACGCGACTTCTCCGAACAGCACCTGACGGGCGCGAAGTGGCGTAAGCCGTCGTACAGCGCCGACACCGGCGGCGACTGCGTGGAGTGTGCTCCGCTCGGCGCCATCGCCTGGCGCAAGTCCTCGTACAGCGGCGACACCGGGGCAACTGTGTGGAGTGCGCCCCACTCGGCGCCGCCGCCTGGTCCAAGTCGTCCTACAGTGCCGACACCGGCGGCGAGTGCGTCGAGGTCGCCGCCCAGCCCTGCCGAGTCGCCGTCCGTGACTCCAAGAACCCCGACGGCCCCGCCTTCACCGTCGCCCCCGAGGCCTCTTCGCGGCCTTCGTCGCGTCGCTCAAGGCGTAACGCCCCGCGCCGACAAGGCGCGAACAGTCCGTCCCGGCAGCCGTCATGGTCGCCGGGACGGCTGCGTTCGGTGCACGGCCAGGGGTCCACGGGTCAGGCGTGCGCGGCCAGCACCTCGCGCAGCCGGACGATCGTGGCCCGCCAGGGGCCGGGCGCATCGGTCTCCTCCCATAGCTCCATGAGCTCGGACGGCTCGGTGACGACCCGGTCCAGGGCGCGCACCGCGAGCGCACGCAGGTCCGCGGACAGGACCGGGACGGGCTCGTCCGGCCCGTAGGCCGTGGTGACGGGGTCGCCCCCGGGGCACTGGGCGGCGACCAGCGCCGCCGCGGCGACCGCCTGCACCGCGTCGTCCTGGTCGAGGTAGTCGCGGGTGCCCGCCGTGCGGGCGAGCGCGTCGCGGATGAGGCCTTCCCGCTCGTGTTCGGCGGCGTCGTCGAGATCGCCGGAGAAGTCCGCCGCGGTGTCGTTGTCGAAGGGGCCGACGTCCCAGGTGCCCATGGTCTCTCCTGACGGTGCGATGTCCGGCCATGGTGTCAGTGGGGACCGACAGCCCGTGGTCCGGCACCTTCCGTCCTTGTGGAACGTGTTCTACCCTGCCTCCCCGCCGCCCGGGCACCGACCGAAGGGGACGACATGAAGGCGTACATCGTCGGCGTCGGCATGACGACGTTCGAGAAGCCGGAGACCCGCGACTGGCAGTACTGGGACATGGCGAAGGAGGCGGGCGGCCGTGCGCTCGCCGACGCGGGGATCACCTACCACCGGGTGGAGCAGGCCGCGGTCGGGTACTGCTTCCAGGCGTCCACCGCCGCCCAGCGGGCCGTGTACGAGCTGGGCCTGACCGGCATCCCCGTCTACAACGTCAACAACAACTGCGCCACCGGCTCCACCGCGCTGATGCTGGCCCGCCAGTTCGTCGAGGGCGGCCTCAGCGACTGCGTCCTCGCACTCGGCTTCGAGAAGATGACACGCGGCGCGCTCGGCGCGGGGGCGGGCGGCGGGGACTTCGCGGCCTCGCCGGTTGCCCGCCACTACGGGGTGATGGCCGCCCGGCACGGCTTCGCACAGTCCCCGCCCACCGCGCAGATCTTCGGCAACGCCGCCCGCGAGCACATGGAGCGGTACGGCACCACGGCCGCGCAGCTCGCCGCGGTCGCCGCCAAGAACCACCGCCACTCGGCGGACAATCCGTACGCGCAGTTCCGGGACGTGTACACGCCCGACGAGATCCTGGCGTCGAAGCCCGTCCACGACCCGCTGACCCGGCTCCAGTGTTCGCCCACCTCGGACGGCGCGGCCGCGGCCGTCGTGGTCTCGGAACGGTTCCTGGTCCGGCACGGACTGCACGACAAGGCCGTCGGGATCGCCGCCCAGGCGATGACCACCGACACCGGCGACAGCTTCGCCTCCGGTTCCTGCATCGACGTCGTCGGCCGGCCGATGTCCCGGGCCGCCGCCCGGCAGGCCTACGAGGCGTCCGGCATCGGCATCGAGGACGTCGACGTGATCGAACTGCACGACTGCTTCTCCGTCAACGAACTGCTCACCTATGAGGCCCTGGGGATGTGCGCGGACGGAGAGTCCGGCAAACTCGTCGAGTCCGGCGCCACCACCTACGGCGGGCGCTGGGTGGTGAACCCCTCCGGCGGGCTGATCTCCAAGGGCCATCCGCTGGGCGCGACCGGGCTCGCCCAGACCGCCGAACTGGTCTGGCAGCTGCGCGGCGAGGCCGGTCCCCGGCAGGTCCCGGACGCCCGGGTGGGGCTGGCCCACAACATCGGCCTGGGCGGCGCCGCGGTGGTGACCGTGCTGCGCCGCTGAGAATCCGTCGAGAAGAGGGGCAACGGCTCCGCCGCCAAGGTGAGGTCCGGGCTGTGGCGGCCGGCGGTGAGGTCCGGGCTGTGGTGCTCGGAGGTGAAGGCGGTGTCGTACGCGGCCGACGGCAGCACGCGGGAGGCGGACCACCGGCACATGTACCTGCGCGAGCTGCGGCCCCGGCCGTACTCCTGGCCGGTCGCGGCCCCGGGACCCCACGGGGGGTGGGTCCCCGGGGCCGCGGTCATGCGTCGCCCCCTCGCCGCGGATCAGCCGTCGGCTCCACGTACGCCGGCACGGGTCAATCATCTGACATGGCGTCAGGAACCTTCCCATGTGCCAGGCGCTGCGTTATACAAGAGGCCGCATCGGCTAGAACGCGTTCTAGATGGCGCGAGCGGCCGGTCCTCTGACGACCTCGGCGTGGCCGACGGTGCGGACGGTCGCGCCGGGGTCTCCCGTCCGCGAAGCTCTCCGCAAGCCGTCCGCAGACCACCAAGGAGCCGCAACTCCATGCCCATCGACCCCGCCAGGGCCCTCGCCGCCGAACCCCGGACCTCCGAGATCCGCTGGGGCCACAAGGACATCCAGCTCTACCACCTGGGCCTGGGCGCAGGAACGCCCGCCACCGACCCCGACGAGCTGCGCTACACCCTGGAATCCCGGCTCCACGTCCTGCCGAGCTTCGCCACCGTCGCCGGGGCGGGCATGGGCGCCATGGGCGGCCTCGCCGCGCCCGGCATCGACGTCGACCTCGCCAAGGTCCTGCACGGCGGCCAGAGCCTGGAACTCCACCGGCCCATCCCCGTCGACGGGCACGCCACCCTCGGCTCACGGGTCGCCGCCGTGTACGACAAGGGCAAGGCCGCCGTCATCGTGCTGCGATCCGAGGCCTCCGACGCCGACGGTCCGCTGTGGACGAGCGACGCGCAGATCTTCGTACGGGGCGAGGGCGGCTTCGGCGGCGAACGCGGACCCTCCGCGCGTGACGAGACCCCCGACCGGGCCCCGGACCGCACGGTCGAGCGGACGATCCGTGACGAGCAGGCACTGCTCTACCGGCTCTCAGGGGACTGGAACCCGCTGCACGCCGACCCCGAGTTCGCCAAGCTCGCCGGGTTCGAGCGGCCCATCCTGCACGGGCTGTGCTCGTACGGCATGACGCTGAAGGCGATCGTGGACACCCTGCTCGACGGGGACGTCGCGCGCGTGCGGACGTACGGCACCCGGTTCGCCGGCGTGGTGTACCCGGGCGAGACCCTGCGCATCCGGATGTGGCGGTCGCCCGGACGGGTGCAGGCCGCCGTCACCGCCGTCGAACGGGACGACGCTCCCGTACTCGCCGACACGGTCGTGGACCATTCCTGACTGAAGGGAGCCGCACCCCATGCGCGCAGCCGTACTGCACGAGACCGGCCAGGACAAGCTCGAAGTGCACGACGACGTCGAAGCGGTGGGGTTCGGCCCCGGCAAGGTGCGGATCCGGGTACGGGCCACCGGGCTGTGCCACTCCGACATCTCCGCGATGACCGGCGTCCTGCCGCAGCCCGCCCCGTTCGTCCCCGGCCACGAGGGCGCCGGCGAGATCCTCGACGTCGGTGACGGGGTCACCGGACTCGCCCCCGGGGACCGGGTGCTGGTCTGCTGGCTCCCCGCCTGCGGCACCTGCCCCTCCTGCAGGCGCGGACAGAGCCAGCTGTGCCTCGCCGGCTTCCTCAACGCCGGCAACCCCAACTTCCGGCGGCCCGGCGGCGACGTCTTCGGCTTCGCCGGCACCGGCACCTTCGCCGAGGAGATCGTCGTCGACGCCGGATGCGCCATACCGATCCCCGACGACGTGCCCTTCGACATCGCCGCCCTCGTCGGCTGCGGAGTGACGACCGGGATCGGCGCCGCCGTCAACACCGCGCGGGTCGAGGCCGGATCCTCCGTCGCGGTGATCGGCTGCGGCGGCGTCGGGATCTCCGCCGTCCAGGGCGCACGGATCCAGGGCGCCGCACAGATCGTCGCCGTCGACCCGGTGGCCTCGCGCCGCGAGGCGGCCCTGCGGTTCGGCGCCACCGAGGCCGTCGCCCCCGACGGACTCGCCGACGCCCGGCAGCGCATCACCGGCGGCGAGGGCTTCGACTACGTCTTCGAGGTCGTCGGCAAGTCCGCCACCGCCAGGACCGCCTACGAGACCACCCGGCGCGGCGGCACCCTCTGCATCGTCGGCGCCGGCGCCATGGACGACCACCTCCAGCTCAACATGTTCGAGCTGTTCTTCGACGAGAAGCGCATCCTGCCCTCGATGTACGGCGGCGGGGACGTGCTCCGCTCCTACGAACGGACCATCGCGCTGTGGCGGGCGGGCCGTATCGACCTGGAGAACCTGATCACCCACCGGGTGCGGCTCGAAGAGGTCAACGACGCCCTGCACCAGATGCGCACCGGTGAGGCGCTGCGCACCTGCGTCGAGCTATGAGGAGGGCGGCGCCATGACCCCGTCGACCCCTCTGCCCCTCGACGGCCTGGCCGCGGTCGTCACGGGCGGCGGCCGCGGCCTCGGCCGCGCCGAAGCACTCGAACTCGCCCGCCTCGGCGCGGCGGTCGTCGTCAACGACTACGGACAGCCCGGCCGTGACGGCACCGGCGCGGCCTCGGGCGGCCCCGCCCACGAGGTCGTCGCGGAGATCCGGGCGGCCGGCGGGCGGGCCGTCGCCCACACCGGCGACGTCGCCGACTTCGAACAGGCCCGCGCACTGGTCGGCCTCGCCGTCGACACCTGGGGCCGGCTGGACATCCTGGTCAACAACGCGGGCATCCTGCGCGACCGGATGGTCTTCTCGATGACGGAGGACGAGTGGGACTCCGTCATCCGCGTCCACCTCAAAGGGCACTTCAACACCACGCACTTCGCGTCCGCCCACTGGCGGGAACGCTCCAAGGCGGCCGGTCGGCCCGTCTACGGGCGGATCGTGAACACCTCCTCGGAGGCGTTCCTCGCGGGGTCGGCCGGCCAGCCGAACTACGCGGCCGCCAAGGGCGGGATCGTCGGGCTCACCACGTCGACGGCCCTGGCCCTCGGCAAGTACGGGGTGACGGCCAACGCCATCTGCCCGCGCGCCCGCACCCGGATGACCGAGGACGTCTTCGCCGGGTTCGCCGAACCGGCGGACGGCGGCCTCGACCCGCTGGCCCCCGAGCACGTGGCCCCACTGGTCGGCTATCTCGCCTCCCCGGCCGCCGCCCGGGTCAACGGGCAACTGCTCGTCGTCCACGGCGGCATGGTCGCCGTCGTCGAACGGCCCAGGGTCGCCGCCAGGTTCGACGCGGCCAAGGACACGTTCTCGTACCAGGAACTCGACGAAGCACTCAGCCCCTACTACGCGGACCGCCCGCCGCACGAGACCTTCGCCGCGGCGGAAGTGCTCGCCCTCAGACGCGGCGGCTGAGCCGGGACGCACGAGGGGCCGTCACGGGATCACCGTGACGGCCCCTCGCCCTGCTGGGCACGCCTCAGGCGGAGCGGACGTCCTTGGCGGGACGCCGGTGCCGGCCGGGTGCCGGGGCCGCGGTGTCCTCCGCGGCCGCCGCACCCCCTCGGTGCCTGCCGGTGCCGGCGGACGCCGCCGCGGCGTTCTGCTGGTGCGTCTCTGTCGTGTCGCGTCGGGCGCCGTGCACGGGCCCGGACGTGGCCTCGGACATCTGGGAAAATCCCCCGTCGAATCGTTCGATGTGTCGTGCGAAGCCGAGATCCTAGCCAGTCGACGATCTTCCGGTCAGGGGCGCCTGCTGGAGCGGCACGGGCCTGCACAAAGCCGACACTTCCGGAATCGGCTCCGCCAGCGGAGGGCACGCCACCGACGGTTCCCCGAGGACGGACGTCCCGCCGGGAGCGGCCGCTGTCATGGTGCCGGGCATCCCAGCGGGGGCGGCGGCCGTCCCGCCGGGGGGTGTCAGGGCGCCGGGGCGGGTCGCCCCGCTGGGAGCAGCCGCGGTCATGGTGCCCGGGAAGGTTGCCCCGCCGGGGACGGTGATGGCTGCGGGCATTCCTCCGGGGGGAGCCATGCTGTCGGCGGGCGTCCCTCCGGGAGCAGCCATGGTGCCGGCGGGCATCTCTCCGGGAGCAGTCATGGTGCAGGGGGCGGGCATGCCGCCAGGCGCGGGCGCCGCGCCGGGAACGGTCATGATGCCGGCGGCGGTCGGCCTGTCCAGAGCGGTCGCCGCGCCGAGGGCGGCAGCGGTGCGCGGTACGAGCAGGGCTCTGGGGACGATCGAGGTGCCGGGGGCGGTCGTTCCGCCGGTGGCGGCCATGGTGCCGGGACGGGGCGCCCCGCCGGAGACGGTGATCGCGCCGGGCGCGGTCGGGGCGGCGGGGGCGGTTGTCCCGCCGGAGGCGGGCATCCCGTCACGTACGGGCATCCCGTCACGCACGGGCGCCCCGCCAGGCGCGGGCATCCCGTTCGGAATGGTCGCGGGGCAGGGGACGGCCGGCCTGTCGGGGGTGGTGATGGCGCCGGGCGGGGTCGGGGTGCCGGGGGTGGGCATTCCACCAGGCATCGGCGCCCCGCCGGGGGTCGTCAGGGCGCCTGGGACGGCCGGCTCGCCGGGGGCGGTCGCGGGGCCGGGCAAGGGCGTCCCGCCGGGCGGGGCCGTCTGCCCCGGGGTGGTCGGCCCGGGCTCGCCGGGCACCCTCAGGGCCGCGATCGCGCACGGGCGGGACGGCGTGACGCACGGCAGGCGCAGTACCCCGTCCCTGGTCCACAGGCCCGCCCCGGCCAGCCACCCCTCGGGGGCGGCGAGTTGACGCAGCGCGCGTCCAGCCGGCCGCCACAGCCCGATCCGGCTGCCCGACGCCCCGTCGATGCGCAACGCCACCAGACAGCGCTCCGGCATGAGCGCCTGCCCCGGCTGCACCGCGAACGGCGTCACCGCGCAGTCCGGGAGCAACAGCGCTTCCGGGAACCGCGCGGGACGGGAGCTGCCCAGGACGCCCCAGCCGAGGCGGTCGTGCCCGGGCGCGTCCGAGCGCACCAGCACCAGCCCGCTGTCGGGGTCCGCCAGCAGCAGCCGGTCGTTGCTCGCCTCCGTGATCTGGAGCAGGGGAGTGATCTCACCGCCGCGCCCCAGATCGACGGCCACTGCCTTGGTCCGGCCCTCCGACTCCCGGTCCAGGGCCAGCATCCGGCCCGAGCGGTCGAGCCAGGTGCCGCCCGTGCAGTGCCCGGGCACCTCGGCGACCCGTTCGGGACCGAAGGCGCCGCCCGCCACCAGCCAGACGGCGGTGGAACGTTCCCCCGGCGCGAGCGCGTAGGCGCAACGGCCGTCGGGGGAGGGCGGCAGCAGGCTGAGCGCCGCGGACTCGACGGCGCCGAGCGGCAGTTCACCGGTGCCCGGCCCGGCCGGGTAGAGCAGCGCGAACGCGTGCCGGCCGGCGACCCGGCGGTGGACCAGCACCCGGCCGTCGGCCAGCGGCAGCACCTCGGTGTCCGGCTCCTCGGGCTGGTTCCCCGGCAGCGGGACGGCGTACGGCTCCGGCCCGGTCAGCGTCCAGCGCTCCGGGAACCGCGCGTCGCCCTCGCCCGCGAGCCGCGCGGCGTACGAACCGTCCGCGGCGATCGTCATGAACCCGCTCCGCCGGACCGCGCCACCGCCGTCCGTGAGCGGTTCGATGGCACAGGCAGTCATCGATCCGTCACCTCCGGCGAACGAACCTAGATTTCGTACGTCGTGCCGAACAGCGTGCGCGGACACGCTTCACACATACGTGTGGCGGTCGTCCGGAATGCGTGAGTGTGCCGGGATCCGTGTGCTGGGCGACAGCCGTCGGGACTCCGGGCGGCGCGTCTCCGGGCGGTTCGAGTGGGCTCGCGCGCCGGTTCTCCGGGCCGCGCGAGTGGGCTCGCGCGCCGGTCTCCGGGGCGCCTGGCGCCTGCGTTCCGGGGGTTCCCGGGGTGACCCCGTACGGGTTTCTCCGCGGGGTGCGCGGGGCGACCCGTACCGGGTTCTCTGTGGGGTGCCCGGAACGACCCGTGCGGCTTTCCGCGGCGTGCCCGGGATGCCCCGTGCGGCCGTGGCAGGTCCCCGCCACCGCCCCGGGCAACGGGGCAGACCGAAGGGGCGCGCAGGGCAGGTAGCCTTGCCTCGTGCCCCGTCTGTCTGAAGTCATCGCCGCGCTCGAAGCTCTCTGGCCCGCCGAGCGGGCCGAGGAATGGGACGCCGTAGGCACGGTCTGCGGAGATCCCGACGCCGAGGTGACCCGGGTCCTCTTCGCCGTCGACCCCGTCCAGGAGATCGCCGACGAGGCGATCGCCCTCGGCGCCCAGCTGCTGGTCACCCACCACCCGCTCTACCTGCGCGGTACGACCACCGTCGCGGCCTCCCACTTCAAGGGGCGGGTCGTGCACTCCCTCATCAAGAACGACATCGCGCTGCACGTCGCCCACACCAACGCGGACACCGCCGACCCCGGCGTCTCCGACGCCCTGGCCGGCGCCCTCGACCTGCGCGTCGTCGCACCCCTCGTACCCGACCCCGCCGACCCGCACGGCCGCCGCGGGCTCGGCCGGATCTGCGAACTCGACCACCCCGAGACGCTGGGGGAGTTCGCCGCCCGTGCCGCCAAGCGGCTGCCCGCCACCGCCCAGGGCATCAGGGTCGCCGGCGACCCCGACACCGTGCTGCACCGCGTGGCCGTCAGCGGCGGCTCCGGGGACAGCCTCTTCGACGTCGTCCGGGGCGCCGGGGTGGACGCGTTCCTCACCGCCGACCTGCGTCACCACCCGGCCTCCGAGGCCACCCAGAACACGGCCCGTTCCTCCCGCCCCCTAGGGCTGGTCGACGCCGCCCACTGGGCCACCGAATGGCCCTGGTGCGAGCAGGCCGCCGCCCAGCTCGACCAAATCTCCGACCGTCACGGATGGGGACTGCGCGTCCACGTCTCGCACACGGTCACCGACCCCTGGTCCGCCCACCACTCTTCTCCTGGAGCCCCCAACTGAACGCCGCGCCCGCCGACCAGATCCGACTCCTCGACGTCCAGGCGCTCGACGTCCGACTGGCGCAGATCGCCCACAAGCGGAAGTCGCTGCCCGAGCACGCCGAGATCGAGTCGCTGAACAAGGACCTCGCCCAGCTTCGCGACCTGCTCGTCGCCGCGCAGACCGAGGAGAGCGACACCGCCCGCGAGCAGACCAAGGCGGAGCAGGACGTCGACCAGGTGCGCCAGCGGGCCGCCCGTGACCAGCAGCGCCTCGACTCCGGTGCCGTGACCTCCCCGAAGGACCTGGAGAGCCTCCAGCACGAGATCGGCTCGCTCGCCAAGCGCCAGGCCGACCTGGAGGACGTCGTCCTGGAGATCATGGAGCGCCGCGAGGCCGCGCAGGAGCGCGCCACGGAGCTCACCGGGCGCGTCGCCGCCGTCCAGGCCAAGGCCGACGACGCCACCGCCCGCCGCGACGCCGCCTTCCAGCAGCTCGACGACGAGGCCGGCACCGTCACCAAGGAGCGCGAGATCGTCGCCGCCTCCGTCCCGGCGGACCTCCTCAAGCTCTACGACAAGCTGCGCGAGCAGCAGGGCGGCATCGGCGCCGCCCGGCTCTACCAGCGCCGCTGCGAGGGCTGCCGCCTGGAGCTCAACATCACCGAACTGAACGAGGTGCGCGCCGCCGCCCCCGACACCGTCGTGCGCTGCGAGAACTGCCGCCGCATCCTCGTCCGTACCTCCGAGTCCGGGCTGTAGGCGGGGCGGACGATGGGACGCAGCCTCGTCGTCGAGGCGGACGGCGGCTCCCGGGGCAACCCGGGACCCGCCGGCTACGGCGCGGTCGTCATCGACCCGGCCAGCGGGGAGACCCTCGCCGAGGCCGCCGAATACATCGGCGTCGCCACGAACAACGTCGCCGAGTACCGCGGTCTGGTCGCCGGTCTCCGCGCGGCGCGGGAACTCGACCCCGACGCCGAGGTGCGGGTCCGCATGGACTCCAAGCTCGTCGTCGAGCAGATGTCCGGCCGCTGGAAGATCAAGCACCCCGACATGAAGCCGCTGGCCGCGGAGGCAGCGCTGGTCTTCCCCCGGGGCCAGGTGTCGTACCAGTGGATCCCCCGCGAGCAGAACAAGCACGCCGACCGGCTCGCCAACGAGGCGATGGACCTCGGCAAGCGCGGCAAGCGGTGGTCGCCTTCCGTGTCGGCGGACGCGCGCGCCGCACGCACCGTCGCGGTGCCGCCGCCGGCCGGGCCGCCGGGGGACGCTACGGCCGGCGCCTCGCGCGCCCGGGAGGCCCTGCGCGCCGCGAGGCCCGCGGAGACGTCACCGGCCGCGGAGGCTCCTGCCACGGGGACGGCTCCTGCCACGGGGACGGCGGTGGCGGAGGCGCCGTCCGCGCAGACTCCTCCCGTCGGCTGGGCCGCGTCCGCCGATCTCGGCGCCCCGGCGACCTTCGTGCTGCTCCGGCACGGCGAAACCGCCCTCACCCCCGAGAAGCGGTTCTCCGGCAGCGGGGGCGGCGACCCCGATCTGTCCGCGGCCGGCCGGGCCCAGGCGGACCGGGTCGCGGCGGCGCTGGCCGCCCGCGGCACCGTCCAGGAGGTCGTCTCCTCCCCGCTCGCGCGCTGCCGCCAGACGGCCCAGACCGTCGCGGCCCGCCTCGGTCTCGACGTCCGCGTCGACGAGGGTCTGCGCGAGGCCGACTTCGGTGCGTGGGAGGGGCTGACCTTCGCGGAAGTGCGCGAGCGCTACCCCGAGGACCTCGACGCGTGGCTCGCCTCCACGAAGGCGGCGCCGACCGGCGGCGGCGAGAGCTTCGCCGCCGTGGCGCGACGGGTCGCCACGGCCCGCGACCGGCTGATCGCCCGCTCGGCGGGCCGTACGGTCCTCCTGGTCACGCACGTGACGCCGATCAAGACCCTGGTGCGGCTGGCCCTGGGCGCCCCGCCGGAGTCGCTGTTCCGGATGGAACTCTCCGCGGCGTCGCTGTCGGCGGTGGCGTACTACTCCGACGGCAACGCGTCGCTGCGCCTGCTGAACGACACGTCGCACCTGCGCTGACCGTTCGAAGGCCCGGGCCGATCGGACGCTGTTGATGAACCAGCAGCATCCGATCCGGCCCGGGCCAACGGCCGCCCGTGCGTCCGCCCGGAGCCTCCGACTGCCGACGCGGAGCGTCAGTGGATGTCGGTGACCACCACGTCCAGCGCCCACGCCTTCCCCGCCCGGCCCGGGGCCTCGCACTCGACGGCATGGCCCAGGTCGCGCAGCGCCTCCACCAGCTCGGCTGGGTCCCGCGGCGCGGTGCCCGACTCCAGGAGGCTCCGGACGATACGGCCCTTCGTCGCCTTGTTGAAATGGCTGACGACCGACCGCTTCTCCACACCGTCGACCATCTGCGCGTGCAGCACCCGCACCGTCGCCGTGCGGCCCGCCACCTCGCCCTTGGGCCGCCATGCCGCGGCGTACGCCGACGAGCGCAGGTCCAGGACCAGGCCGTCACCGGCCGCCTCCGGCAGCACCGCGGCCATGGGCGTACGCCAGCACGCACCGAGCGCGCCGAGGGCCGGGAGCTTCACCCCCATCGAGCAACGGTACGAGGGGATGCGGTCGGTGATCCGTACGGCGCCCCACAGCCCGGAGAACACCAGCAGCGACGCCGCGGCACGCTGCTTCGCCGCCCGGTCCAGGGAGGCCAGGTCCAGCGCGTCGTACAGCACCCCGGTGTAGATCTCCCCGGCCGGCCGGGTGGCCGCGGTGCGCAGTCCCGCGTTCCTGGCGACCTCGCCGCGCAGTCCCTCGCTCAGGCCCAGCACCTCGCGGGCCTTCTCCTCGTCGGCCGCGCACAGCTCCACCAGCTCGTCCAGGACCGCGGCACGCGCCTCCGCCAGGCCCGGCAGCGACAGCGACTCCGGCTTCAGCGGTGCCCCACGGCCCGGGGCGGCCTTGCCTTCGGAGGGCGGCAACAGCACGAGCACAGCGGTTCTCCTTCGGTACGTCCAGAGCGGGGTGCGTCCACGACAGGTGTGTCCACGACGGGTGCGGCCCCGGGCCAGCGTACGGTGCTCCGGCGTGCCGCCCGGCCGCCCCCGGCCTACGCTCGACCCATGCCACGCCGTCATGTGCGGGTGACCGGCGCAGCCGAGGATCCGCTGCGGGTCGCCCTGCGGGCACTGCGCACCGAGCTCCGGGTGCCGCGGTCCTTCCCCGACGAGGTGCTCGCCGAGGCCGAGGAGGCGGCCCGCGACCCGCGGCTGCCGTCCCACGACGCGACGGACCTGCCGATGTTCACCATCGACCCGCCCGGGTCCGCGGACCTCGACCAGGCGATGCACCTCTCCCGGCGGCCCGGTGGCGGCTACCGCGTGCGGTACGCCATCGCCGACGTCGCCGCGTTCGTCGCACCCGACGGCGCCCTCGACCGTGAGGCGCACCGGCGGGTGGTGACCCTGTACTTCCCCGACGGCAGGGTGCCGCTGCATCCGCCGGTCCTCTCGGAGGGCGCGGCGAGCCTGCTCCCCGGACAGACCCGCCCCGCCCTGCTGTGGCGTATCGACCTCGATGCGGACGGCGTCGTGGTCGCCACCGACGTGCGCCGCGCGCTGGTCCGCAGCCGCGCCCGGCTGGACTACGACGGCGTGCAGCGGGCGATCGACGAGCGAACCGCCGAGGAGCCCGTCGCCCTGCTGCGCACGGTCGGTCCGCTCAGGGAGGAACAGGAACGGGCCCGTGGCGGCATCTCGCTCAAGGTCCCGGAGCAGGAGGTCGTCCGGACCGACGGCGGCTACGAGCCGGCGTACCGGGTCCCGCAGCCAGTGGAGAGCTGGAACGCCCAGATCTCGCTGCTCACCGGCATCACCGCCGCGCACCTCATGAAGGGCGGCGGCACCGGCATCCTGCGGACCCTGCCGCACGCCCCCGACGGCGCGGTCGCCCGGCTGCGGAACGTCGCCGTCGCCCTGCGCATCGACTGGCCCCACCACGTCTCGTACGCACGGCTGGTGCGGTCCCTCGATCCGCGCGAACCCTCGCACGCGGCCTTCCTCCAGGAGTGCACCACCCTGCTGCGCGGCGCCGGCTACACGGTCTTCGAACACGGGGCGCTGCCCGAACTCGCGGTGCACGCCGCCGTCGCCGACCTGTACACGCACTGCACCGCCCCGCTGCGCAGGCTCGTCGACCGCTACGCCGGCGAGATCTGCCTCGCGACCGTCGCCGGGAAGGAGCCCGCGGGCTGGGTGACGGAAGGCCTCGGGAAGCTTCCCGACGAGATGGCCGACGGGGCGAGACGGGCGGGCACCGCCGAACGGGAGTGCATCGACATCGTCGAGGCCGCCCTGCTGCAGGACAGGGTGGGCGACCTCTTCGACGGCTGTGTCATCGACATCAGGGAGCAGGACCCGACGGTCGGCACGGTCCAGCTGGAGAGCCCGGCGGTCGTCGCCCGCATCGAGGGCGACGGCGCCCGGCTCCCCCTGGGCGAGCGACTGCGGGTCCGCCTCACCGCTGCGTATCCGGGCAGGACGAAGGCGCTGTTCGCGCCCGCCTGAGCGCGGCGACCAGCGCGGCCGGGTCGTCCGCGTGCAGCCGCAGGGACCCGACGCGCAGCTCGGAGCCCAGCGGGCGGACGAAGGTCACTGGCGCCGTCAGCTCGACGGCGACGGTGGTCTGGCCGGCCACGGGGAGCTCCAGCACGCCGTCCTCGGCGAGCCGGCCCAGCCGCCCGCCGTCGTAACGCCGCTCGATCCGTACGTGCGCGATGTCCTCGGTGCGCAGCCGCAGGTCCACCAGCGCCCCGTACCGGACGCGCAACGAGCCGTCCGGGCCCGCCACATGGGGCCGGGTCACACAGGCCGCGTACAGGGCGAAGACGATCAGCACCCCGTAGACGTCGAGCACCAGCAGGATCCGGTGGACCGTCGGCCAGGGGATGACCAAGGCCAGCACCACGGTCTCCACGACGGACGCGAAGAGCAGCCCGAACATGATCGCGGTCTGCGGCCCGGTGTAGGGGGCGGCGTGATCGTCGTCCCGTACGCCGTGCCGGCGGCGGCCCATCCACAGCACCAGGCTGTGCAGCGCCCGCAGCTCGTGGGCGATCATCCGGCGCAGCTGTACGGGCACGGACTCCGCGAGCACGGCGCGGCCGGCCTCGCGCGGGCCGGCCCCCGACTGCCGCTGCCGGCGGTAGCGCCGCGTGGCGGACACGCCGTGGACGAGGAGCAGACAGAGCACGGCGATCTCGGCGGCGGCCAGGAGCGGGGCCGGGATGCGCACCCCGGCGACCAGACACACCACGACCAGGATCTCGGCGGGGGCCACCAGCCAGACGAGGGCCTTCACCGGCGCACCCTTTCCATGAGCTCCGCCGTGACGCGACGGACCACGGCCGCCTGCGCGGGAGGGAGGTCGCCGAGCAGCGCCTCCGCGATCCCGGGGTACGTCGGCCCGTCGACGGGGATGGCGGCGACGACCTCGTCGGGGAGCACCGCCACCAGATCGTGGGCGAGCGGCCCGATCCGCGGATCGTCCCCGGCCGCGTCCGCGAGGGCGTCGAGCCGCTCGTAGAGCGCCGTGACGGAAGGGTCGCGGGTCAGGGGCATCATGGCCGCGAAGATGTTCTCGCCCGCCTCGCTGCCGTCGAGCAGGGTCAGATGCGTGCGGTCCCTGGCGGCGAACGCGGACTTCGTGGCGGGCAGCGCGCCCAGCAGCTCGGCCAGCGCGTCCGACACCGGGCCCTCGGCGGGCAGCGCACCGTCGACGGCCCGTTCCAGCAGCGCCGCCAGCCGTCGCCGCCGCTCCCGGATCCCGGCCTCCTGCCGGGCCAGGTCGGCGTCGAGCTCCGCGAGGACCTCGGCGAGGTCCCGGCCGGCGTCCTCGGCGAGCACGTCCCGCACCTCGTCGAGTCCCAGCCCGAGCTCGGTCAGCCGCCGGATCCGGGCGAGCAGCACCGCGTGCCGCACCTCGTAGACCCGGTAGCCGTTGGCGCGCCGCGCCGGCTCGGGCAGCAGCCCCAGATGGTGGTAGTGCCGTACCGCCCGCGGGGTGACCCCGGCGAGCGCGGCGAGTTCTCCGATCCGCATGCGGCCAGTAGAAACCCTGACGTTGCGGCAAGGTCAAGCGGCGGTCCGGCGCGCTGTGAATGCCTCCGGGCCCGGTGCTCGTGTGCCACGATCGGGGGAAACAGTCCCCTCTCACGGACGGCGGGTGCGGCGATGTCCCAGTCTGGCGAGCGACCGAGGAAGGAGCGCGACATGACCGCCATGCCGCATGAACCGCTCACGCAGGCGGACGTCCTGCTGGAGGGCTTCCTGGCGCTGGACACGCCGGAGGGCTTCCGGGCGGAGCTGATCGAGGGGGAGATCGTTGTGACACCGCCGCCGGACGGGGACCACGAGGACTGCATCAACCTGATCGTGAAGCAAGTGATCAGGCATTCACATGTCGACATGGATTTCTCCGGGTACAAGGGCCTCAAGCTGATGAGTGCGCCTCATTGCTCCAGGGACCATGTCATCCCCGACGGCACGTTCGCGCCCACCGAACTGCGTCTGTTCCGCGGTGCTGATTCCTGGATGCCGGCTGACGGCGTGGCCATGGTGATGGAAGTGACCTCAACCCGCCCGATCAGGGACCGTGAGGCCAAGCGCCGCTGCTACGCCCGGGCGGCCATCCCTCTCTACCTCCTCGTCGACCGCGACACATCGACCCTCACCCTCTTCAGTGAGCCGGAGGCAGGCGACTACCTCCAGCAGCGCACCGTCCACTTCGGCAAGGTCCTGCCGCTCCCGGAGCCCTTCGCCTTCGAACTGGACACCGCGGCCTTCCTCTGAGGCACGGCCGGGGGCACCCGCGGCCCGCACCGCCGGGTACCATGGTCGACACGGCAGACGAGCCGGGCGGACGGCCGCGTGGAGTCCCTTCGGGGGCTTCCCGAGGAACGTCCGGACTCCACAGGGCAGGGTGGTGGCTAACGGCCACCCGGGGTGACCCGCGGGACAGTGCCACAGAAAGCAGACCGCCGGGGACCTCGGTCCTCGGTAAGGGTGAAACGGTGGTGTAAGAGACCACCAGTGCCCAGGGCGACCTGGGCAGCTGGGTAAACCCCACCCGGAGCAAGGTCAAGAGGAGCCGCTGTGAAAGGCGCGCTCTGCGCGGACGTTCGAGGGCTGCCCGCCCGAGTCCGCGGGTAGACCGCACGAGGCCGGCGGCAACGCCGGTCCTAGATGGATGGCCGTCTCCCCGGCCGCCGCGAGGCGACCGGGTGACAAAATCCGGCGTACAGCCCGACTCGTCTGCCCACCCTCCATCTCGGAGGTGAAGGGCCTTCTCACCCGCTCCGTGCACCCGGGACGGGGGCTGCCGCGCGGTCGTGTGATCGTGGCTGAATCGTCCGCGATGCCGGGCGGAGGGCTTGCTACGGTCCCCGTATGACGCTGCCTGCTGCTCGTCCTGTTGACCTCCGCCGCGAACCGGTGGATGCCGTCTTCGAGCGGGTGGAGCAGTCGCTTCAGGTGCGCATCGACCGGGACACGGTGGTGTGTAAGCGCCGGTCGGTCGGGGGCCGGACAGATCGCGGTACGTGGGTGCGGATCGAGCGGCGCGGGCTGGACCGAATCGGAGTCCAGGGCGGCGACGGCGCCCCAAGCGCGGAGGCCCTGCACGGGATCGCGAAACCCGCCTGGCACGCCGGCGTGGCATGGCTGGACGAGAACGAGCCGGTGATATGCCGGGCGGACGAGACCGGCCTTCTCCCGGGGGCTCCGGTCGGTGGTGCCATCGTGGCTGAGTCCCCGAAGCTGTCCGAGGAGTGGTGGGCAGCGCTGAATGCCTCGCTGGACGCTCTGGCCGAACAGCATACGAACCGCATGGCAACCCCGGACACCGAGACCATCACACAGGAACTCGTGACGTCCACGATCCGCAGCGTCTTCCCCGACGTCGACAGCACTCTCACCAAGTGGGTACCAGCCCACGCAGATCTGAACTGGGCGAACATGACCGCGCCGACGTTCTGCATCTTCGACTGGGAGGACTGGGGCATGGCCCCAAGGGGATTGGACGCGGCGACACTGTGGGGCGCCTCGCTCGCCGTCCCGCCCCTGGCCGACCGCGTTCGCAGCGAGCGGCGCAACGATGTCGAGAGCCGGGACGGCAAGCTGATGACGCTGTTCGTGGCCGCGAAGATCCTCGGGCCGTACGCGCACCCCGAGGACCCCCGCTTGGAACCCGCCCGCGCCATGGCGGAGCAGGTCGCGAAGGAGCTTCAGGCGGCCTGACGCAGGAGCTGCCGGTACTCGCGGACCACTTGGTCGTCGACCTCGAACCCCGTCGCATCGACCAGCTCCCGCAGATGCTCCGGGTTGTCGGTGCCGACGGCGACGGCCTCGACGACGGGAAGGGCGAAGGCGACCCGGAGCGCTGCCTGTACCGGGGTGGCCGGCGGGGAATTCCGCAGGAAGATCGCCGGGTTGAACCTCTCCCACACCGGTTCGGCCGTGCTCCCGCCGAAAGGGCTCATGCCCCACACCTGCCGGGGCCTCCATCCAGTCACCAGGGCCTCGGCGGCTTCGAGGACGTCGAGGCCGACCAGCAGCCCGGCCCGGACCATGAGCACGTCCGGCCGGGGGACCGCGAGGTCGACGAGCGGGCGCGGATCCCACGTGGAGATCCCCCATGATCCACACAGCCCCGCCACGGTGGCGTCCGTGAGAGCGCCGCTTGCCTGCCTTAGCGCCTCGGCGTCGGGACGGGAGTGCTCGGGGTTGTGGAGGAGCACTACATCCGGCTCCTGCCCCAGCTCTCTGACCGCCTGTTCGACGGCTGCGCGCAGCCGGGCGGGGCCGATGCTGTGGCCGCCCTCGAAGTACCCGACCTTGGTGGAGACAGCGAATTTGGGCAGCAGTTTGCCGGCCGTGGCCGTGAGCGTGGGAGCGCCGGTGGAGGTAGGTGGACGCGGTGTCCAGAGAGGTGACGCCGAGGTCCAGGGCGGCGGTCAGGATGATCGCCGACGCCTTCCACGTCCCCGGCCATCTCCTTGGACTTGCCCGTCGCCCGTGGGAGCCGACTGTCCAAGAGCAGCCCCAGCAGCCCCAGCAGCCCCAGCCGCCGCCCGACGGGGACGATCTGGCCGCGATGGACGCCTTCCGCGTCGCCGACCGCCAGACCGGCGGCGGGCGCCTGTACGGGGCCGTCGTACGCCATTTGACCGACCGCGTCGGCCCGCGGCTGGTCGACGCCCACACAGGCCCGGAAGTCTTTGCCGCCGCCGGGGCCTTGACGGAGATGGCGGGGTGGACGGCCCACGACTCCGGCCAGGACGACCTTGCCCTGAAGCACTTCGCCCGTGCCCTGCCGCTGGCTCGTACCTCCGGCGACCTCCCCCTGGCCGCACACATCGCCGCCTCCAGCAGCCACCTCGCCCTCCAGACCGGCGATACAGCGGGCGCGGCACGCTGGGCCCACGTCGGTCTCGACCTCGTCGGCCAAGGCCCCAGAATTCCGGCGCTGACCGCTCGGCTCCAGACGATGCAGGCCCGCGCCCTCGCGGCCTCCACCCAGCACACCCCTGCCCGCCATGCCCTCGAACAGGCCCAGCGCGCCCTTACCGCCTCAGCGGATACCGAGCACCCGTGGCTGTCCCCGTTCGACGCCGCCGCGCTCGCCAGTGAGTCCGCGCTGATCCTGCGGGATCCGGGACGCTACGGCGAGGGCCTGGTTCACGCCGAAGACGCCGTACGCCTGCGCGAAGCGGGCCGCGCCCGCTCCCTGGCCCTCAGCCGGATCACCCTCGCCGAGATCCACGTCCACCGACTCGACCTCGACGCGGCGGTGGACGTCGGTCACGACCTGCTCACTACCAGCCCCACCCTCGGCTCCATCCGCGTCATCCATCAACTCGACGACCTCCGGCGCTTGCTGGAGCCCCACAGGGGCTACGGGCCGGTGCGGGAGTACCTGGTGCGCTTCGACGACGCGCGCAGGGCGAGAATGCTGCTCTTGGCCGACATCATCCCGCCGCCCCCGGGAGGCACCACCTCATGAAGCCCTCGCCCGATGACCCCGACGCCTGGAACGCCTACCTCGCCGAGGGTAACGCCACCCAGCCTCGAAAGCGGGTCGCGGCCGACGTGCTCCTCCGGGACGCAGCCGGCCGGGTGCTGCTGGTGAACCCGACCTATAAACCGGGCTGGGACCTGCCGGGCGGGATGGCTGAGGCGAACGAGCCGCCGGAGGAGACGGTCGTGCGGGAGCTGAGCGAGGAACTCGGCCTCGACGTCACCGTGCGCGGGCTCCTGGTTGTGGACTGGGTGGCCCCACACGGGCCATGGGACGACCAGATTGCCTTCATTTTCGACGGCGTCATCCTCGACGTGCCGGGGGAGCTGCGACCGCATGACGAGGAGCTGTCCGAGGCCGCGTATGTGACGCTGGATAAGGCGCGGGAGCTGGTGGGCGAGCGAATGCGGGTCAGGATGGCCGCGGCGGTCCGGGCACTGGACGAGGGACGGCCGGTATATCTGCACGACGGAACGCCTGTCTCATACTGATCACAGCGTCCATCGCAGCACTGATGAGCGCTTGGGCGTGGCCACGAGACGCCCGACCATCTTCAACGAGAGGCGGACGCGGACATCTTCGAGCGCATCGAGCAGACTGTCTGAACCCTGAGAACGACGAAGCCTCCGTCCGGGCCGCTCCGGGGGCGGGGGCGTCTCCTCGGGGGCCTTTGCCGCCAGTTCGGTGCCTGCAGCAGCGGCCGCCCGGGGGAGGCTGCTGTTCCCGGCAGTCCACGCACCGACACCAGCGGCCTGACGATGGCGGGCATTTCTTCGCCTGTCGGCGGGGATGCGGTGTCGGTTTGAGAGCGTCAGGTGTCGATCCCCTGTGGATAGCTGAAGAAGTCGGTCGGATCGTATTTCCGCTTCACCCTGACCAGCCGGTCGTAGTTCGCACCGTAGTAAGCCCGCCGCCAGTCCTTCAGCTTCGGATCCGGGAAATTCTGATACGAATGCCCAGGAGGCGTGTCACCGAAAATGTCGTAGTAGAAGTCACGGAGCCAGTGCAGATTCGCGGTCTCGACGTGGGGCGGATCATAGTCCGTCCAGGAGGTCTCGGCAGCGAAGATGAACACGGCGTTTCGGTGCACGAACGCGGTCGCGTCCGGCGGCACCTGGTTGATCTCGCCGCCGAGGGCGAACATCGCGAACCCGGCCCCGTCCTCGTTGCCGCTGCCCGGCCAGTCCAGCAGTTTTTCGGCGGCGGCGCCGACCTGCTTGTCAGTCAGGAGCGTCCGGGAAGTGAGAACCGCCGACTTGGCGGCGAACCGTTCCACCGGCGTGGTGGCGCTCAGCAGTACGCTCGCCTGGCCGGGAGTGACCTCGCGGACGGACGCGCTGTTGCGGGCACGCTCCTCGGCCGTGCCGATGGCGAGCAGTGGAGCCAGGATGGCGCGCAACTCCTCAAGGGGGCCGTAGTACTGGCCGATGGCGTTGGCGTTGGCGTTGGCGTGGATCTGGTCCCTGGCAAGCCCGCGGGTCCCGATGCCGACGCGAAGGTGGAACCGCTTGTCGTCCAGGGTGTTCACGGCGATCCGCTGCGCGGCGTCGATCACCGGCACCACCGAGTCCAGGCTCCAGCGCAACTGGTAGAAGCCCACGTTGCCCTGGAACTGCTCGTACTGGAACGTGAAGGAGGTGTTGACACCGAAGTTGTTCCCCGCCCCGCCGCGGCAGGCCCAGAACAGGTCGGAGTGCGAGTCCTGACCGGCCTCCACCACGCGGCCGTCGGCGAGTACCACGGTCGTCGAGACCAGCCGATCACAGGTCAGACCGAACATCTTGTCACTGAAGCCGATACCGCCGCCGAGCACCAGTCCGGCCACCCCGACCGTGGGGCAGCGGCCGGTCGGTACGAAGATCCCCCGGTCCTCCAGCAGCGGGTGCAGGTCGCCATTGGTGACCCCGGCTCCCACGGTGACCGTACCCGCGTCATGGGTGACGTTGATCGGCCCGAAGGTCCGGGTCCGGGAGCGGGCGCCCGGTAGCGGAGTGACGGCGATGCTCTTCATCCGGGCCATGTTGAGCAGCAGGCCGGTGGTGCTGGAGTACCCCGCGTAGTTGTGGCCCAGCCCGGAGCGGGGCACGGCGGGCAGCCCCACCGATCGGGCCCAGCGGACCGCCGCGCGGACATCCCTGGTGGTAGCGCACGCGACAATTCCAGCGGGGTGGATCCCGGCGTAGCGGTGGTTGAACGGGAGCGCCAGCGGCGAGTAGTTGGAATCCCTTGGCCGGTAGAGGGTGGAACGCGATGACAGCGCGTCGGCCAGCCGCCCCCAGTCCCGGGGGCCGACCCGATCCGCCACCCCGGTGGGTGACGCAGCGGTGGGTGGTGCCTGCAAACCCACCATCCCCGTCCCCAGAACACCCAGTGTGCCCACCCGCACTGCGCCCCGCCTGTTGATCACAGTGGCTACCCCTCACGAGAAACGCCCCCGAAGACGCGACCGCCTCCCCGTGAAGTCAACCGATCGCCGGCCGGCACAGCCGCAGGACACGATCCGCCCCCAGGCCCACAACCCCAAAGAGCGCCCCGGCGTACCGCCGAATGGCTGCACTTCACGGTGTATCCCCGCCCGGTGCCTCCTTGGTGAAGGAAATGCCCGCGGGCGGGTCCGACTCCGGTACGTCCGCCCCGGCCCCGCTCCTCTCCCGGAGCCTCTCCCGGCGCCGTTGGCGCCGCCAGGCCGCGAAGGCGACCAGGCCCGCCAGGACGAGCGCGCCGACCTTGACGGCGAGTTTGACGGACAGCCACCCGACTATGAAGGGGACGTGCCAGTCCAGCCACCACATGAAGGCGGCGAAGGAGATGGCGACGGCGAGCCCGGAGACGACCGCGATGGCGGTCCTGAGCGGTGTGTCGCCGTCGGTGATTTCTCCCGTTCGTTCTGTCATGGGCGCAACGCTAATCGCGCCTGGTGCGGTCGATGTCCTCCTCAAGGACGAATCTGTGATCTACGAACGTTGTTGCGGGAGACGAGGTCCCGGCGTGCCGCCGCGGTCGTTCTGCAGCTCCCAGAGCTCCCGGAACAGGCCTGGGGCCGCGACGAGTTCCTCGTAGGTGCCCTGCTGGACCACCCTGCCCCGGTCGAGGACCACGATGCGGTCCGCCACGGCGACGTTGGCGAGCCGGTGCGTGACGAAGACGACGGCACGGTCCCTGGCGACCTCCCGGAGGCCCGCGAAGATGCGGTGCTCGGCGCGGGCGTCCAGTGCGCTGGTGGGCTCGTCCATGACGAGGAGCGCGGCCGGGCGGTGGAAGGCGCGGGCGATGGCGATGCGCTGCCACTGCCCGCCGGAGAGCTCCACCCCGCCGAACCACTCGCGGGCGAGCAGGGTGTCCAGTCCGCTGCGCAGCCCGGCGACGACCTCGGACGCGCCCGAGCGTTCCGCGGCCCTCAGTACCGCGTCGTCCCCGCCGCAGGGCTGGCCGAGGGTGATGTTCTCGCGGGCGGACAGCGGCCAGTGCGCGAAGTCCTGCGGGACGACCGCGGTGTGCCGCCACAGCGCGTTCGGGTCCAGGTCGCGGGTGTCCCTGCCGTCCCAGGTGACCCTCCCCTCGGTGGGCAGGTACAGCCCGCTCAGCAGCTTGCTGAGCGTGGTCTTCCCCGAACCGTTCTCACCCACCAGGGCCAGGACTTCGCCCCGGCGCACCTCCAGGCTCACCTTCTCCAGGGCGGGCGCGTCCGAGTCCGGGTACACGAACGTCAGTCCCTCCGCCCTGACGGCCTGCGGGGACGGCGCCACGACCGGGCCGCGGTCCATCCGGTGCCCGCCGGCCTCCTCCGTGAACTCCACCCAGTCGTCGAAGTACAGGCCCGTCCGGAACAGCATGGTGCCGTAGCCGACGATGCCCTGGAGGGACGTGCCGATCGTGCGGAGCGCGAAGACCGCGGTGCCCGCCGAGGCCACCGACATGCGGCCGGTCGCCAGGAGCAGACCGAGGGACAGCCACAGCAGGCCCGACGCCACCCCTCCGGCGAGCGCGCCGACCACGGCGTAGCGGGCGCCGCGGTGGACGGCCCGGTCGGTGGCGGCGTCCACCCGCGCCCCGATCGCGCGGTACCGGGCCAGGAGGAAGGACGCCATCGTCCCGGAGCGGAGCTGGTCGGCGATGTCCTTGTCGACGATGTACCAGCGGAGCAGGCCCAGGGTGCGCCGGTCGGAGGACATGGCGCGGCTGGTCTCGTAGTGGACTCGGGCGCCCTTCATACCGGCGATGCCCTGCGGGAGTACGGCCAGCACGAGCAACGGCAGCAGTAGGGGGTGGAGCACGGTGATGACGCCCGCTGCGGCGACGATCGACGCGACGCAGGCCATGACCTGCTGGGATTCCGTGATGAGGTCCTGGGCGACATCGGCTCCGCGGTCGGCGTTCTCCCATTTGTCGTTGAAGCCGGGGTGGTCGTATGCGGCGAGTTCGGTGTGTACGGCCGCGTCGAGCATCTCCAGCTCGGCCTCGCGCGAGATCCGCGGGGAGAGCCTGCTGGAGATGTTGCTGACGGCGATGCCGAGCAGGGCGCGGAGCCCCGCCGCGCCGGCCAGGGCCGCGATCGCGGGCAGGGCGTCCCGCAGCCGGTCGCCGATGTCCCCCGTGGAGATCAGGGCGGTGATGGTGCTCGTGGTGGCGATCAGCCCGAAGGCCTCCAGCACTGCGGACAGCGCCTGGCAGGCCAGCAGCGCGACCACGGCCCGGCGGTCGACCCGCCAGGCGAGGGACAGCGCCCGCCGCACGAGCTGGGGCAGCCGACGGGCCATCTGCCAGGTCGTCACGGGCACCCGGTCCAGCTCCGGGGTACGGGGCGGGCGGTACCGTAACTCCTCGGCCGGGTTGGCCGCGGGGCCGTCCTCGGGGGTGGCGGGGGCACTGTCCTCGGGCCTGTCCTCGTGGGTGGCCTTGGGGCTGTCCGTGGGACTTTCCGGGGGCCTGTCCTCGGGGCCGCTCGTGGCGTTCCCGGGCGCCCGTGTGCCGGCCGATGATCCGGCCGGAACGCCGGCCTGTTCGCTGACCCGTTCGCTGGCCCGTTCGTCGGCCGGCTTCTCTCCGGGTCCTTCGGTCGCGGTGTCCGTGCTCAAGAGGTCCCCCTCCAGGTGTGCTCCGGGTCCGGGCGGATCACCTTGCCGCGCGGGGCACGGGGACATGCCGCGAACCGGGGGATTCCACCCGAAGGGGGCCGGATGCGGTAGACGTCGGCGGAGGGACCGGTTCCCGGCGGGTGCCGGTCCTCGGCCGGGATGGCCACAGCCCGGGGGTCGGACCCCGAAGGGGTCGGACCCGGTCCGCTGGTCGGGTCTCGGCCGGGTCGGTCACAGTCCGGGGGCGGACCCGCCGCCGGACCCCCGCCTGCCACTGCTCGTACCTGGTTCGCGGGTCGGGTCTCGGCCGGGTCGGTCACAGTCCAGGGGCGGACTCCGCGGCCGGACCCCGCCCGCCGCTGCCCGTACCCGGTCCGCGGGTCGGGTCTCGGCCGGGTCGGTCACAGTCCAGGGTCGGACCCCGCCGCCGGACCCCGCCCGCGGGTCAGGACTCGGCCCGGCCCGGCCGTCGACCGGGCGGCGATCCGCCGCAGATGACCGTCCAGCACCTCCGCCGCGTCCGGGGTGAGCGTGCGCAGGGCGACCATCGCCGTCACGATCACGTCGCACAGTTCCGCCTCGACGTCCGGCCAGGAGTGCGTGACGCCCTTGCGCGGATTCTGGCCGGTCGCCCCGATCACCGCCTGCGCGACCTCGCCGACCTCCTCGGACAGTTTCAGTACGCGCAGGAGCAGCTCCTCGCGTTCCGGGCGGCCCGAGGAGCGGTCCAGCCAGGAGTGGAGCCGTCCGACGGTCGCCCAGATCCGTTTGTCGTCCATGGGCGGCAGCCTGGCACAAGGCCGGCCATGGCCGGCCGCTTCTCCCGGACGGGTGACCGGCGGTCAGCCGCCGTCCGGGATCCGGGCGCCCGCGCCGCCCACCCGGACCCGCGGGTCGTCGGCGCGCAGGGTCACGGTGAGGACGCCCGGCCGGCCCATGTCCTCGCCCTGGTGGAGGGTGAGCACCGACTCGGCGGGTACGAGGCCGAGTTCACGGGCGTACGCGCCGAACGCGGCCGCCGCGGCGCCGGTCGCGGGGTCCTCGACCACGCCGCCCACCGGGAACGGGTCGCGGACGTGGAACACCGTGTCGGAGGCGCGGTGGACCAGTTGGACGGTGGTCAGGTCGAGCCGGTGCATGAGCGCGGCCAGCCGGTCGAAGTCGTACGACAGGTCCGCGAGGCGCTCGCGGGTCGCCGCCCCGAGGACCAGGTGCCGGGCTCCGGCGAAGGCGATCCGGGGCGGCAGGGCCGGATCGAGGTCGGCAGCGGGCCAGGCCAGCGCGGCGAGCGCCTCGGCGACGTCCGCCTCCTCGGCCTGCTCGACGTACGGCTCCACGCTGGTGAGGGTGGCCCGGAGGCCGCCGGGCCCGTCGGTCACGGTGACCGGGACGGTGCCCGCGGGGGTGGCGAAGACCAGCTCCCCGGGGCCGACACGCTCGCCCAGCGCCACGGCGGTGGCGACCGTGGCGTGCCCGCAGAAGGGGACCTCGGCCCTGGGGCTGAAGTAGCGGATGGTGTAGGCGCGGTCGCCGGTCCTCTCGGTGAGGAACGCGGTCTCGCTGTAGCCCAGTTCCGCGGCGACCGCGAGCATCGCCGCGTCCCCGAGACCGGAGGCGTCCAGGACCACCCCGGCGGGGTTGCCGCCCGCAGGGTCGTGCGAGAAGGCCGTGTAGCGCAGAACATCGGAAGTCGTGTGTGCCGTCATGCCTGGTGGCAACCGCGAGTCTCCCGCGATCATTCCCCCCACGGGCCGCCACCCGCCACCCGCCACCCGTGCCCGCCGTGCGCTCCTGTGCCGTCGGCCGATGAAGGACATGGCTGGAGGGACACGTCCGGCGGAAGGCGGCACGGAGGAAGCGAGAGACGGAGAGGAGGAAGACCTCGAGGAGGGCCCCGACCCACCGCTGCCGCCCGTGCGGGGACGGCGCGTGTGGCACGGCGGTCCGTCGGTGCCGTGCGATGCCCGCCGGCCGCCGCGGCGCCTGCCTGCGCTCTGTTCGGGCCGGTCGACCGGAACAGGCGCGGGGCCCGCACGGTGGTTCAGCCGCGCCCGATGTACGGCATCGCCGTCGCCACGACGGTCGCGAACTGCACGTTCGCCTCCAGCGGCAGCTCCGCCATGTGGACCACCGTGCGCGCCACGTCCGCCGTGTCCATCACCGGTTCCACGGCGAGGCGGCCGTCCGCCTGGAGGGTGCCGGTACGCATCCGTTCGGTCATATCGGTCGCCGCGTTGCCGATGTCGATCTGGCCGCAGGCGATACGGTACGGGCGCCCGTCCAGGGAGAACGACTTCGTGAGGCCGGTCATCGCGTGCTTGGTCGCCGTGTACGCCACGGACATCGGCCGTGGCGCGTGTGCCGAAATGGAACCGTTGTTGATGATGCGACCCCCCTGCGGATCCTGCTCCTTCATCTGGCGGAACGCCGCCTGCGCGCACAGGAACGCGCCGTTCAGGTTGACGTCCACCACCGCGCGCCACGCGTCGTACGGGAGCTCCTCCAGCGGTACGCCGGCCGGGCCGAAGCTGCCGGCGTTGTTGAACAGCAGGTCCAGGCGCCCGTACCGCTCGCGGACCGCCGCGAACAGCGCGGCCACGTCGTCCGGATCGGTCACGTCGGCCGGAACGGCCAGGGCCGGCGTGCCGGGCGCGGACCGTGCGGCGAGACCGGCGGTCTCCGCCAGGGCCCCGGCGCGGCGTCCGGCGAGGGCGACCGACCAGCCCGCCCCGGCCAGGGCCAGCGCGACGGCGCGGCCGATCCCGGATCCGGCGCCCGTCACCACGGCGACCTTCGGCTGAGCCTCGTCCATGAGGACGCAGCGTACGCCGACCGGCACACCGGGAACTCATGTGTCCGACATCTGGGTGTTGTGCACATGCAGAACGCTGGTGTCCTTGTGACGGCACTGTGATGCGTCCGCAACCACGGTCAGGGGAGGGGCACATGACACCGGAACTCCGGCTCGCCGCCCGAAGCGTCGCCCGCCGAAGGATCCTCACCGTCACCGCGGCGACCGCCGCGCTCGCGTTCGTCGTCGACGTCCCGCGCGCCGGGGCGGCACAGACCCCGGAGGCCGACGGCAGACGGATCGCCGAGAACCCGTTCACCCTAGGCGTCGCCTCCGGGGACCCGATGCCCGGCTCGGCCCTGCTGTGGACCCGGCTCGCCCCGCGCCCGTACGAGCCCGGCAGCGGTCTGCCCCGGGCCCGGATCCCGGTCGGGTGGGAGGTCGCCCTCGACGACCGCTTCACCCGGATCGTCCGGCGCGGATCCACCACCGCGCACCCCGAGTTCGACCACAGCGTGCACCTCGAGGTCGGCGGCCTGGCCCCGGACCACGTGTACCACTACCGCTTCCGCACCGGCGCCTGGACCAGTCCGCCCGGCCGCACCCGCACCGCCCCCGCCCCCGGTGCCCGGCCCCGCTCGCTCCGTCTTGCCGCGGTCTCCTGCCAGGCGTACCACGACGGCTACTTCACCGCCTACCGGCACCTCGCCGGCGAGGACCTCGCCGTCGTCCTGCACCTCGGCGACTACCTCTACGAGTACGCCGTGAACGCCACCGGCGGCGCCCGCGCCTACACCGACCGGCGGCTGCCGGACCATTTCAACCGCGAGACCGTGAGCCTGGAGGACTACCGGCTGCGGTACGGGCTCTACAAGAGCGACCCCGACCTCATCGCCGCGCACGCCGCCCACCCCTTCGTGGTCACCTGGGACGACCACGAGACCGAGAACAACTACGCGGGCGGCATCCCGGAGAACGGCGTACCGGCCGAGGAGTTCCTGCTGCGCAGGGCGGCCGCCTACCGCGCCTACTGGGAGAACCAGCCGCTCCGCCTGCCGCAGCGGCCCCGGGGCTCCGGCATGAGGCTCTACCGCCGGCTGCACTTCGGGCGGCTCGCCCAGTTCGACGTGCTGGACACCCGCCAGTACCGCTCCGACCAGGCGTACGGGGACGGCTGGCAGGTCCCGGGACCCGAGTCCGAGGACCCGACGCGCACCATGACCGGCGCCGCGCAGGAACGCTGGCTCCTCGACGGCTGGAGGAGGTCCCGCGCCCGCTGGAACATCGTTCCCCAGCAGGTCGTCTTCGCCCAGCGGCGCAGTGTGCCCACCCCCGACTGGCGGTTCAGCATGGACGCCTGGGACGGCTACCCGGCCTCGCGCGCCCGGGTGCTCGCCGGAGCGGCCGTGGCCGGACTGCGGAACCTGATGGTGCTCACCGGGGACGTCCATGTGGCGCAGGGCTTCGACCTCAAGGAGGACTTCGACGACCCCGGCTCCCGCACCATCGGCACGGAGATCGTCACCACCTCCGTCAGCAGCGGCAAGGACGGCCGCGAACGGCCCGCCAACTACGACGACCTGATGGCCGCCAACCCGCATCTGAAGTTCTACAACGGCAAGCGCGGCTACGTACGGATCACCCTCGGCACCGGGGAGGCCCGCGCAGACTTCCGCGCCGTGCCCGTCGTCACCACCCCGGGGGCGCCGGTCGCCACCGTCGCCTCCTTCGTGACCGAGGACGGCGCCCCGGGGCTCCAGCCGGCGTGACCGTGGCGCGTACGGCGTGCCCCGGACGGAGCTCCGGCCGCCGTCGCTCCGTCCGGCACCGCTACGCCCGTACCGCTCCGGCGGCGCGGGTGGCTCCCACCGCCGGGTCTGCGAACATGGGTGCGGAATCCAGGCGGGAGAGCGCATGACAGAGAACGCGACCTCACAGCAGCACGTACCGTCGGCGCGGGACGATCGGGAACCCGCGCCGGACGCGTCCCCCTCGCACATGTCCGCTGCGCACATGTCCCCTCCGAAGATGTCCCTTTCGGACGTACACGGTTCGGACATGTCCCGTCCGGACGTACCGCCCGAGGGCACCACCCTCCCGGATGCGCCAGGCCCCGGCAGCCGTGCCGGTGCCGCGCGGCGGGCCGGGCTGCTCGTCGTCCTGGTGCTCGGCGGGCTCACCGCCCTGGCGCCGCTGTCCATGGACATGTACCTCCCCGCGCTGCCCGAGGTCACGCGTTCGCTCGGCGCGCCCGCCGCGACCGTCCAGCTCACCCTCACCGCGTGCCTCGCGGGCATGGCGCTCGGCCAGCTCGTCGTCGGTCCCATGAGCGACAAGTGGGGACGCCGGCGCCCGCTGCTCGTCGGCATGCTGGTCTACGTCGCGGCCACCGCGGTCTGTGCGGTGGCACCCGGGGCGGAACTCCTCATCGCCTTCCGGCTCCTGCAGGGCCTCGCCGGGGCGGCGGGCATAGTGATCGCCCGGGCCGTCGTCCGCGACCTGTACGACGGCGAGGACATGGCCCGGTTCTTCTCGACCCTGATGCTGGTGTCCGGCGCGGCCCCGATCATCGCGCCGCTGATCGGGGGGCAGGTGCTGCGCGTCACCTCGTGGCGCGGCGTGTTCCTCGTGCTCACCGGCGTAGGCGTGCTGCTGACCGTCGTCGTGTGGAAGGGCCTGGCCGAGACCCTCCCCGCGGAGCGGCGTCACCCCGGGGGGACCGTGGCGGCCCTGCGCACCATGCGGGGGCTGCTGGCCGACCGGGTCTTCACCGGCTACATGCTCGCGGGCGGGCTGTCGTTCGCCGCGCTGTTCGCCTACATCTCGGCCTCGCCTTTCGTCGTGCAGGAGATCCACGGCGCGTCGCCGCAGACCTTCAGCCTGCTCTTCGGCCTGAACTCGGTCGGGCTCGTGCTGGCCGGCCAGATCAACGGCAAGCTGCTGATCGGCCGCGTCTCGCTGGACCGGGTGCTCGGCGTGGGCCTCGGCGTGGTCGTGCTCGCCGCGGGCGCGCTGCTGCTGATGACGGCAGGGGTGTTCGGCGACACCGGGCTGGCCCCCGTCGCCGCCGGGCTCTTCGTCCTGATGTCGGCGATGGGTCTCACCCTGCCGAACACCAACGCCCAGGCCCTGATGCGCACCCCGCACGCCGCCGGATCGGCGTCTGCCCTGCTCGGCACCGCGTCCTTCCTCGTCGGAGCGGTCGCCTCCCCGCTCGTCGGCATCGCGGGCGAGCGGACCGCGGTCCCGATGGCCGTGGTGCAGCTGGTGTGCGGCCTGGGCGCCGTGGCCTGCTTCCTCGGCCTGTGCCGGCCGTGGCGTAAGCCGCCCGCGGCCCCCGCCGGGGCGCAGCCCGGGACGACCTAGACTTTCCAGGTGAACGCCACTCTTCCCACCGCCGAGGTTCTGCGGGGAGCCCTGGCCGGGCTGCTCGACGGGCTGCCGCCCAGGCAGGCGGCCCAGGCCGTCGAGCGGCTCATCGCCAACTACCGGGGGACCACGCCGACCGACGCCCCGGTGCTGCGCGACCGCTCCGACGTGGCCGCCTACGCGGCGTACCGGATGCCCGCGACCTTCGAGGCGGTGCGGTCCGCGCTCGCCGGACTGCGGGACGCGGCGCCCGGCTGGACGCCCGCCACGCACACGGACGTCGGCGGCGGCACCGGCGCGGCGAGCTGGGCCGTGGCCGACGCCTGGCAGGAGGGCACGCACCGGACCACCGTCCTGGACTGGGCCGATCCGGCACTGGTCCTCGGCCGGGAACTGGCCGCGGCCTCGGGCCTGCCCGCCCTGGCGGCCGCGGTGTGGCAGCGGGCGCGGATCGGCACCGCGCTCGCGCTCGAACCGGCCGACCTGGTCACCGTCTCGTACGTGCTGGGCGAGCTGACCGAGCAGGACCGCCGTTCGGTGGTCGACGCGGCGGCGGGGGCCGCGCAGGCCGTGGTCGTCGTGGAGCCGGGCACCCCGGACGGCTACCGCCGCGTCATCGAGGCCCGCGACCGGCTGATCGCGGCCGGGATGCGGGTCGCCGCGCCCTGTCCGCACAGTGCGGACTGCCCGATCGTGCCGGGCAGCGACTGGTGCCACTTCTCGGCGAGGGTCAGCCGGTCCTCGCTGCACCGCCAGGTCAAGGGCGGCTCACTGGCGTACGAGGACGAGAAGTTCAGCTATGTGGCGGCGGTGCGCTTCGACGCGGAGCCGACGGCCGCCCGGGTCGTCCGGAAGCCGCAGATCCGCAAGGGTCAGGTGCTGCTGGAACTGTGCACGGAGGAAGAGGGGCTGCGCGGCGCGACGGTGACGAAGCGGCACGGTCCCCTCTACCGCGCCGCCCGCGACACGGCGTGGGGCGACCCCTGGCCGCCCCACGAGTGATCCCTACTGCCCGGCAGGCGCGGGCCGGAGCTCCAGGGTGCAGCACTTGACGCTGCCGCCGCCCTTGAGCAGTTCCCCGAGATCCATGCCGATGGGCTCGAAGCCGCGTTCCCGCAGCTGCTCGAACAGGCCCAGCGCGGCTTGGGGGAGCAGCACGTGGTGGCCGTCGCTCACCGCGTTGAGGCCGAAGGCCGCCGCGTCCTTCTCGGTGGCGATCAGCGCGTCCGGGAACATCCGGGCGAGCACGGCCCGGCTGCCGGGGGAGAAGGCGTCCGGGTAGTACATGATCTCGTCGGCGGCGTCGTCGAGGACGCACAGCGCGGTGTCCAGGTGGTAGTAGCGCGGGTCGACGAGGTCCAGGCCGATGACGGGCCGGCCGAGGAACTCCTGGGCCTCGCTGTGCGAGAGCGGGCTGGAGCGGAAGCCGCGCCCGGCCAGCACGTAGGACGCGGTGGTGGCGAAGTCCCCCTCGCCCTCGTTGATGTGCACGGGTTCGTGGATGTCCTCGAAGCCGTGCGAGCGGAACCACTCCAGGTGCGCGTCCGCCTCGGCGGCGCGCTCGGGGTGGGCGAAGCGGGCGCCGAGCACCCGGCCGTCGACGACGGTGGCGCCGTTGGCCGCGTAGACCATGTCGGGCAGGCCGGGCCGGGCGTCGAGGATCTCGACGGTGTGGCCGAGTGCCAGATAGCGGTCGCGAAGGTCTTCCCACTGGGCGATGGCCAGGGGCAGGTCGACGGGCTTGGCGGGGTCCATCCACGGGTTGATCGCGTACGTGACCTCGAAGTGTGCCGGTGGGCACATCAGGTAGCGCCGGGGTCTGGCGGTACGGGGCTCACGCTCAGGGGTCAAAGAGAGCTCCTCTAAAGCGACGTGGGCTGCACGCGCAGCCGCGTGCAGCCCATGGTCCGTCGTGCTGAGCGTTTGCGCAGCAGGTCGGACGGGTGTTTCACCGCGCGGCTCGTGATTCTTCGCGCGCCGTACGGCTTTGCTTCAGTTTTTCCAGCAGTTCACGCCGCTGTGCGGCCGGGGCGAGGGGTGCGCCGCCGCCCTCGCCGCGGCGTCCGCCGCGCAGCGCGCTCCGGGAGAGCTTGGTGCGGGTGCCGCCGACGCCGAGCATGTTCCCTGCTCCGCCACGGGTCATGAGTGGTCTCCTCTCGTCTCTGCATCCTTGTTTCCGTGCTTCCGCCGTCGTCCGCCCGGTGACCCCAATCTGGACGAGACGTATCGTCTTGTCAAGACGATACGTCTCGCCTCGCATGCTGGCTAGAATCACACCATGGCTGACACCAAAGCGCCCGACGCCACCCGCCGCAGCGACCGCTCCCGCCGCGCCATCCACGAGGCCGCCCTCGCCCTCGTGGGCGAAGTGGGGTACGCCAGGACCACGATCGAGGGCATCGCCTCCCGCGCCGGCGTCGGCAAGCAGACGATCTACCGCTGGTGGCCCTCCAAGGCGGCGGTCCTCCTGGAAGCCTTCGTCGACCTCGGCCGGCAGGCCGCCGAGGCCGCGGGGGAGGAGGTGTACGAGATCCCCGACACCGGTGATCTCGAAGCCGACCTCAAGCTGGTCCTGCGGGCCACCGTCGACGAGCTCAACGACCCCCGCTACGACCTCCCCTCCCGGGCCCTCGCCGCCGAGGGCGTCGTCAACCCCGAGCTCGGCGCCGCCTTCGTCGAGCAGCTCCTCGAACCGCAGCTCCAGCTCTACGTCACACGGCTGAGGGCGGCTCAGGACGCCGGGCAGGTCGCACCGGACGTCGACCCGCGCATCGCTCTCGAACTGCTCGTCGGCCCGCTCGCCCACCGCTGGCTGCTGCGCACCCTCCCGCTCACCCACGCCTACGCGGACGCCGTCGTCGAGTACGCCGTGCGCGGGATCGCCCCTCGTTGACGCGTACCCGCCGACGGCGGGCATGAGGCGTTGCCCACTGTCCCGGGCCGCCGTACGCGGCCGAGCCGTACCCAAATACGGACATCGTGTGCGATGGCGGCCACCTCACGTCATGGGTGCACCCACCCCGGATGCGGAGTACGGCCACCGGGGGCCCAGGATGGTGGCAGCATGGACGGACAACGGTGAGGTGAGGGGATACATGGGCGTAGAGTTCGGCCGCTCCCACGGCGCGGAGGGCAGACTGTCCCGCTGGCTGCGCAGGCGTCCCAAGAGCGACGCCGCCGAGGCCGGTTCGGGCCGACTGGCTCTCCTCCTGGCCACGGCCGGCGCCGGGCTGCCGCTCGCCCCCGCCGCCCATCCCGCCGGCTACCGATGTTCCTGCGAGCGGATCGGCTGTCCCACGCCCGCCCGCCATCCCCTGTCGTTCGCCTGGCAGACCCAGGCGACGACCGACCCCGGACAGATCGAGCGCTGGGCCCGCGCCCAGCACGAGGCCAACTTCATCACCGCGACCGGCATGGTGCACGACGTCCTGGACGTTCCGCTGCCTGCCGGTCGCGCCGCATTGCAGCGGCTCCTCGCGAACGGCGTGGACGTGGGCCCCGTCGCCGAGTACGCCGCGGAGCCCACGGACCCCACCGACCCGCAGGGCCGGATGCTGTTCTTCACCGCCACCCGGGGAACGCCCGAGGACGAGGACGAGTGGTGGCCCTGCGAACTGGACTGCCATCCCGAGACCATGGACGAGCACCCGGGTCTTCGCTGGCACTGCCGCGGCAGCTACGTGCTGGTACCGCCCGCCCGGCTGCCCGGCGAGGAGCGGACCATGAGCTGGGTGCGCGGCCCGGAACACCCGCTGCCCGACCCGCTCACCCTGCTGGAGGCCCTGACGGACGCGTGCGCCCGGCACGCGGGCGCGGACGACGCCCACGAGGTGGCCCGGCAGTCGGGCCACTGACGCAGGAGGTCACGCTCCCGCGGGAGGCAGGCCCTCCGGGGCGTCCCGGCCCGTGACCGCTCGGCCTCCGCTGTGCCTTCTCGGCCCCCTGCCGTGACGGCTCGGCCTTCGCTGTGCCTACTCGGCACCCTGCCGTGACTGACTACTCGGCCTTCGCCGACGTCAGGCCCTGGAGCCGGCTGAGGACGGCCACCTGGCCGTTGCCCGCTCCGCGGCCCGGCACCTGCACCACCTGGTTGGAGATCAGCTCCCGGGTGAGCGTGGTCGTCAGGCGGCCCGTCAACAGCGCCTTGGTGTCCGCGTCGAGCTGCATCTGGACGCCCTTGGCCACGGTCTGCCGTTCGAAGTGCCGGCTGGCGAAGAAGACCAGGGCTCCGCCGTCCTGGGTCAGCAGTCCCAGCGGCGCGTAGCTCCCGGTGTCCAGCGGCTGGTCGATGAACTGTGTCGAACGCCCCGGCAGCGACGTGTTCTTGCGGCGCATGTCCCGCCACCCGGTGGTGTGGAGGCCCGGTGCGAACTCCTCGGGCTGGCCGCTCTGCAGATACGAGGCGTAGCTCTTGCTCAGCCGCGCCGGTGCGACCGCCAGCTGCGCCGAGTCCGGGTCGGCGGGAGTCGCCAGGCCGTTCTGGTCGAGCACGAACTGCGGGACCGCCGACGTCGACAGGATCGACAGGTAGGCGACCTCCCACAGCTGGTCGGCGCTGCCCCGGACGAAGACCAGCAGCCAGCGGGTGTCGTCCTGGCCGCCGTCCCGGTCGCGGTTGGAGTCGGTGTCCGCGAGGAACCAGCGCGGCCAGCCGGCCTTCTTGGGGACGACGAACCGCGCGTCCGTCAGCTCCAGCGGCTGGTGCCCGGGGTTCCCGTTGGGGCTGGCGACCTGCCGGGCCCGGAGACCGGCCTGGTTGATCGCGCCGAGCGGGCCGGTGACCCGGCCCGCGTCGAGGGCGGGGTCATAGGCCCGGTCAGCGGCGTTGTACGCCTGGGTGAAGTCCTGGAGGGCCTGCGCGGCCTCAGCCGGCGTCGCCTGCGGGACGACCTCCAGCTCCCCCCGCACCGTCACGCAGCCGCTCGCCGTCACCATCAGCACGGTCGCCGACACGAGCGCCGCTGCCAGTCGCCACAGCCTGCTCATCGCTTGCCTTCTGTTCCTTGACCCCCACGGACCGTCCGAACCCTACCGGGGAGAGGAACAGCGCGAGTGTCGGGACCAGATACAGGGCCCAGACGACGACCTGGTGCACGGTCGGATCGGGCTGGAAGTTGAACACGCCCTTCAGCAGGGTGCCGTACCAGCTGTCCGGCGGGATCGTCGCGCTGATGTCGAAGGCCTTGTCCTGCAGACCGCCCAGGAACTCGGCCTCCTGGAGGTCGTGCACGCCGTACGCGAGGACGCCGGCCGCGACGACCACCAGCATGCCGCCCGTCCAGGTGAAGAACCTCGCCAGGTTGATCCTCAGCGCGCCGCGGTAGAACAGCCAGCCCAGCAGTACCGCGGTGGCGAGGCCCAGCAGGACGCCGATCAGCGGGCCCTGGGTGCCGTCGCCCGACGCGCGTACCGACGCCCACACGAACAGCGCGGTCTCCAGACCCTCCCGGCCCACGGCGAGGAACGCGGTGGCATCACTGTACGGACGGGTAAAAGCGTGGCCGGATCCGCACCATGTGCGGATGCTTGAATGCCTTCGTGACCGAACTCGACGTACTCCGGGTCTTCTGCGGCCCGGACGGCCGCCACGGCAACGCCCTCGGCGTGGTGCGCGACGGCCGCACCGTTCCCGACGAGGAGTCCCGCCGGGCCCTCGCCGTGAAGCTGGGCTTCAGTGAGACCGTCTTCGTCGACGACCCCGAGCGCGGCGTGGTCGACATCCACGCACCGGGCGCCCGGCTGCCGTTCGCCGGACACCCCCTCGTCGGCGTGGCCTGGCTGCTGGACGTGGAGGAGCTGCACCCGCCCGCGGGCGAGGTCTGGGCCCGGGGCGACGGCGAGTTCACCTGGATCGAGGCCCGCGCCGACTGGGTCCCGCCGCGCACCCTGCGCCGGTACGCCACCGTCGAGGAGGTCGACGCCCTGGAGGTGCCGCCGCCGGGCGAGTGGCTCTACGCCTGGGCCTGGGAGGACGAGACCGCGGGCCGGGTCAGGGCGCGCGCCTTCCCGGGGCGCGGCGACGGCGTCGACGAGGACGAGGCCACCGGTGCCGCGGCGATGCTGCTCACCCACCGGCTGGGCCGCGCGCTCAACATCCGGCAGGGCCGCGGCTCCCAGATCCTCACCGCGCCCGGCCCCGACGGCATCATCGAGGTCGGCGGGCGGGTCCGTCTGGAGACCCCCCACGAGAGCCGGGGCCTGCTCAGGCGCTGAGCGGGAACTCCGTGCCCAGCTCGTGGAACACGGCCGTGTTCAGGGCGAACGCCCGGCGGCACTCGTCGACGATTCGCTGCTTCTCCAGGTCGTCGGCGTCGACCCGGTCCAGCAGTTCGCGGTACCCGCGCTTGAACGCGGCCGGGTTCGTGATCTCCTCGAAGACGTAGAACCGCACGCCGTCGCCCTTCCGGGCGAAGCCCCAGGTCCTCTCCGCCCGGTCGCGGATGATCTGTCCGCCGGAGAGGTCGCCGAGGTAGCGCGTGTAGTGGTGGGCCACATAGCCGGCCGGCCAGGTGCGGGCGCACTCCTCGACCCGCGCCGCGTACGCCTCGGTCGAGGGCAGCGCCCGCAGGCCCGCGCGCCACTCCGGGCCGCGCAGATGGGCCAGGTCGCTTTCCAGCGCGGCCGTGCGCATCAGCTCGGGGTGTATGAACGGGCCCGCGACCGGGTGGGAGCGCAGCGCCTCCGCCGGCCCTTCGAGCGCCCGGTACACGAACCACAGCTGCTCGGTGTAGCGCGCGTACGCCTCCACACCGAGCCGGCCGCCGAGGAGATCGCTCATGAACGTCGAGTTCTCCGCCTCGGTGTGCTGCTCGTGCGAAGCGGTACGGATCAGCGTGGAGAACGGCGTGACGTCCAAAGGGTGCCTCCGGGGTCTGGTTTCCCGACGGGTTGTCGGTAAGACCGTACCCAGGATCGTGATCAGGGCAACGTAAGGATTTCGGCCCCGTTATCGGTCACCGCCAGGGTGTGCTCGAACTGCGCGGTCCGCTTCCGGTCCTTGGTGACGACCGTCCAGCCGTCGTCCCACATGTCGTACTCGTGGGTGCCGAGCGTCAGCATCGGTTCGATCGTGAACGTCATGCCGGGCTGCATGACGGTCGTCGCGTGCGGACTGTCGTAATGAGGAATGATCAGTCCGGAGTGGAACGAGGAGTTGATCCCGTGTCCGGTGAAGTCCCTGACGACCCCGTAGCCGAACCGCTTGGCGTAGGACTCGATGACCCGGCCGATGACGTTGATCTGCCGGCCCGGCTTCACGGCCTTGATCGCCCGGTTCAGCGACTCCCGCGTCCGCTCCACCAGCAGCCGGGACTCCTCGTCCACGTCGCCGCACAGGTAGGTGGCGTTGTTGTCGCCGTGCACCCCGCCGATGTACGCCGTGACGTCCAGGTTCACGATGTCGCCGTCCCGGAGGACGGTGGAGTCCGGGATGCCGTGACAGATGACCTCGTTGACCGAGGCGCACAGCGACTTGGGGAACCCGCGGTAGCCGAGCGTCGAGGGGTACGCCCCGTGGTCGCAGAGGAACTCGTGCGCCACACGGTCCAGCTCGTCGGTGGTCACGCCGGGCGCGATGAGCTTGGCGGCCTCCTCCATCGCCTGGGCGGCGAGGCGGCCCGCGACGCGCATCCGCTCGATCGTTTCCGCGTCCTGGACCTCCGGCCCGGTGTACGGCGTCGGCGCGGGCCTCCCCACGTACTCGGGACGCCGGATGTTTCCGGGAACGGATCGGATGGGAGACAGCTCCCCTGGTACGAGCAGCGACTGGCCAGACATACCGGCGAGTCTATCCAGCCCCCACGGGACAGGATGAGCACGAGAAAGGAGCCGTAGATGGCCCTGTTCAAGAAGCGCACCGTCGGCAAGCCGGGCGAGTGGTACTACTGCCTCGAACACAAGAAGGTCGAGGAGGGCCCGGAGTGCCCGGCCAAGGACCGCTTCGGCCCGTACGCCACCCGCAAAGAGGCCGACCACGCGATGGAGACGGCCCGCGAGCGGAACCTCCAGTGGGAGAACGACCCGCGCTGGCACGACGCGGTGGGGCCCACGGAGGAGGGCGAGGCGAAGCCGTAGCGGGGCGGGTGCCGACGGGACTCCTGGCCGGCCGGCAGGGCGGAGGGGGGGCGGACGGGGCGGGGTGCCCCGCGGGAGACAGCCGACCGGGACGTCGAGGTGGTCCCCGGCGGGCTGCCCCCCCCGGACGGCACGCGCGCGGTCAGGACGCCGGGTCCGCCGCCCTGCGGCGCTGCGCGTCCTCGTCACGGTCGGCGTGGTAGGTCACGAGTCCCGGCAGCGCGGCGGACAGCAGGCCCACCGACAGCACGCACACCAGTCCGCCCGTCCAGACCGCGGGGCGGGTGCCCGTCCAGCCCGCCACCGCGCCCGCCCGCACCTGTCCCAGCTGCGGGCCGACGCTGTACGACAGCACCTCGATCCCCGCGAGGCGCCCGCGCAGCTCCTCGGGGATCGTCTGGTTCCAGATCGTCGCGCGGCCGAGGCCGCTCAGCATGTCCCCGGCGCCCGCCAGGGCGAGGCACAGCAGCACCGGCCAGACGTCCGTGAACCAGCCCGCGCCCGCGATCGCGAGGCCCCAGCCCGCCGCGCCGAACACCACCAGCAGCCCGTGCCGCCGCACCCGGGACAGCCGGCCGCTGGTCAGCCCGACCAGGACCGAGCCCACCGACCCCGCCGCGTACATCAGACCGAGCGCCCAGACGGCGTCCAGTTCGTCCGCGAGGAACGGGAACAGCGTGTTCGGGAACGCGAAGACCATCGCCACCAGGTCGACCGCGTACGTCCCGAGCAGCACCGGCCGGCTCCACGCGTACCGCGCGCCCTCCGCGATGCCCCGCAGGGACGGCTTCTCGGCGTCGTGCGCGGGCGGTGCCGGCGCGAGGCGGGTGCACATCAGCACCGAGGCGACGAAGCCGCAGATCGTGATCCCGTACGCGGTGCCGAGGCCCGCGTACGCGACCACGACGCCGGCCAGGGCCGGTCCGGCGATCGCCGCGACGTTCCAGCGCAGCCCGTTGATCGCGGCCGCCGCCGTCTGCTGGTCGTGCGGCACGATCCGGGCGATCAGCGAGTCCAGGGCCGGCCGCTGGAGACCGGCCAGCGCGGACACCCCTGCCGCCACCAGGTACAGCGGCCACAGCAGTGGTTCCGGCAGCACCGCGTTGACCATCAGCACGGCGGCCAGCACCGCGAGGCCGGCTTCCGTGAGCACGATGATCCTGCGCCGGTCGGCGGCGTCGGCCAGGGCGCCCCCGTACAGGCCGAAGACGACCAGCGGCACCAGCTCGACCGCGCCCATCGCGCCGACCGCGAGCGGCGAATCGGTCATGTCCTTGATCTGCAACGGCAGGGCGACCATCGCGACGGCACTGGCGAAGTAGGTGACCAGCCCCTGGACCCACAGCCGCCGGAAATCGGGGATGGTTCGCAGGGGCGTCAGGTCGGGCAGTACGGCGGAGAGTCGGCGGGCCACGACCGTCCATCCTCAGCGCGGGACGCGACCGTCGGCAACGCAATTTCCGCCGGGGTGTCCCCGCGTCGGCTACCAGCGGGGCGGGGGCGGTGAGGTCAGCCGGTCCGCGAGGGCGGACAGCCGGTCACGGAAGCGGTGGCGACGCGGGGACGGCGGGCAGTTCTCCCCGGCCGCTGCGCTGACCAGGTGCTGGACCGTGTCGATGTCCACCTCGTCGGACTCCGGGACGGCGAGGGCCTCATGGGCGAGGATCCCGGTGTCGCGGTCGCCGCCGCTCACCGCCAGGACCGTCGCCCCGGCCCGGCGGGCGTCGTGGACGCGCTCCAGCAGCCCGTCGTGCGGCCGCTGCGGGGCGACCAGCAGCAGCGTGTCACCGCGGCCCGCCGCGGTGATCCTGCCCAGTCCGACCGACAGATGCGCGGGGTCACCGGGCCGCACCAGGTGCCGTACCAGCGTCGGCGCCAGCTCGGGCAGCCCGGCCCAGGCCGCCTCGTCGACCAGGTGGGCCGCCAGGTGCCAGGGCTCGTAGTCCTCGGTACCGACGAGCAGCAGCCCGCCGCCGTTCGGCACCACCGACGAGCGGAGCACCCCGGCGAACCGCCGGGTGGCGCGCGGCCACTCCGTCCCGGCGAGCACTTCCCGCAGCGCGGCGACCCGTACGGCGTCCATGGCCAGGCATCCTGCCCCAGCCGCGACGGCCGCACCTGCCATTGGTTGAAGGCTCACCCGATCGGGGACGGCCGTACGGATTTCTGCCAGTAGTGTCGGGGCCATGACTGCACAGGACAGCGCGAAGAAGACCCCCGCCAAGGCGGCGGCCAAGGACCCCTGGGACCTGCCCGACGTGTCCGGTCTGGTCGTCGGCGTGCTCGGCGGCACCGGAGACCAGGGCCGCGGTCTCGCCTACCGGCTGGCCAAGGCCGGACAGAAGGTGATCATCGGATCCCGCGCCGCGGAACGGGCCCTGACGGCGGCCGCCGACCTCGGCTTCGGCATCGAGGGCGCCGACAACGCCGAATGCGCCCGGCGCAGCGACATCGTGATCGTCGCCGTGCCGTGGGACGGCCACGCCAAGACCCTGGAGGCGCTCCGCGAGGAGCTCGCCGGCAAGCTCGTCGTCGACTGCGTCAACCCGCTGGGCTTCGACAAGCAGGGCGCCTACGCCCTCAAGCCGGAGGAGGGCAGTGCCGCCGAACAGGCCGCCGCGCTGCTTCCCGACGCGCGGGTCACCGCCGCGTTCCACCACCTGTCGGCGGTGCTGCTGCAGGACGAGACGATCGACGAGATCGACACCGATGTGATGGTGCTCGGCGACTCCCGAGGCGACGCCGAGATCGTGCAGGCCCTCGCCGGCCTGATCCCCGGCATGCGCGGCGTCTTCGCGGGCCGGCTGCGCAACGCCCACCAGGTCGAGGCGCTCGTCGCCAACCTGATCTCCGTGAACCGCCGCTACAAGGCGCACGCGGGTCTGCGCGTCACGGACGTCTGACGCGTCCGGCGGCCCGGTGCGGATCCGGCGGCCCGGGTGGGCGTCCGGCCCCGTGGGTGTCGGGCCCGGGTGGGTGTCCGGCCCCGTGGGTGTCGGGCCCCGGTGGGTGTCGGGGCCGCCCCCGGTGGCTGTCGGGCGGGCCGGAGGGGCTTCGTGCATCGGGCTCGCGGTGTCCGCCCGTGTTCCGGGGGCGCACCCGCACCGGGGACACGGGTACACCGCGACACGGGGGCACCGGGGCACGGTGCACACCGGGCCATGGGGGACACTGAAGGCCGTACGGCCATGGGGGACACTGGGGGCCGTAAGACACCGGGATCCCGCCGCGGATCCGCACCGATCCCGAAGACCGGACAGGAGCCGACCCCCATGCCCCGCCTCGCTCTGTACGCCATCGCCGTGTGCGCCCTCGCCGTCGCCGCGGCCGTGTTCTCCTTCGCCCGGGGCAGCTGGCTGGGCGTGGTCTGGGTGCTGATGGCCGGGGTCTCCTCCAACCTCGCCTGGTACTACCTGCGCAAGGGCCGGGCCGAGAAGGCTGCCGCCGCTAGCGGCTGAGCACGTCCTCGCAGACCGGGTGCACGCCCTTCCAGAACTGGTACAGGTTCTGGCCGCAGTACGTGTCCGCCTCGTCGACCCCGAGACCCTGCATCACGGTGTCGATCACGGTGAAGAACACCTGGTTGATCTCCGGGACCCACAGCAGCGCGAACACCGCGAGCAGACCGAAGGGCGCGAACGGCTCCACCTGCCGCCGGATCCGGTACGACAGCCACGGCTCGACCACGCCGTACCCGTCGAGGCCCGGCACCGGCAGGAAGTTCAGGATCGACGCCGTCACCTGGAGCATCGCGAGGAACGCCAGCGCGAACCGGAACCCGAACGGCACCCCGTCCAGCGCGTCCAGCCAGAACGGCGCCGTGCACACGATCGCGAACGCGACGTTCGTGAGCGGGCCCGCCGCCGAGATCAGGCTGTGCTTCCAACGGCCCCTGATCCGCCCCCGCTCGATGAACACCGCACCGCCCGGCAGACCGATGCCGCCCATGATCAGGAAGACCACGGGCAGCACGATGCTCAGCAGCGCATGGGTGTACTTCAGTGGATTCAGCGTCAGATAGCCCTTCGCGCCCACGGTGAGGTCCCCGCCGTGCATCGCCGTCCGGGCGTGCGCGTACTCGTGCAGGCACAGCGACACGACCCACGCCGAGGTGACGAACAGGAAGACCGCGACCCCGGGGTTCGCCGCGAAACCGGTCCACACCGCCCAGCCGGTCACCGCCATGACGGCGACGATTCCGAGGAAGACCGGGCTCACACGGCGCTCATGACGGCTTCGGGCTGCGGTAGTCATGCGTAGACCGTACCCGTCGGCGCAGCGGGCGGATATCGGCGTCACCAGCCTCGCCGAAGTGCGGGGCTGAGCCGGCGGCCGTCCCTTGTCGGGGACGATGTGTGCCTTCCGGGACACCGCCGAGGCCCGTGTCGCGCAAGGCCCGGGCCCCGGAGAGGGGTTGGGCCGGACCGACGGTGCCGCCCCACGGCGTCGCACGCGCGATCGACCCCACTGTGCGGCCGCCGGACCTGGCCGGCACCGAGGAGCTCCAGCAGGCCGCGGGCCGTCGCCTCGGCCTCCTCGCCGGGCATGGTGCCCAGGACGGAGGCAAGCTCGGCGCGGGCCTGCCGGCGCGCTGAACAGCAGGGTGTACGATGGGCCGCCCGCAATGCCGGAGCATCTTCGGCGGCGGGATCCCCGATGGCGGTGGCGACCTCGAAGACCGAGGACGGGTGGCCCGGCTGCCAGGGGCGTCGCTGAAGGAGTACGTCCGCCGTGGACTCCGTCGATCAGAAGATCATCGCCGAACTGACGCGTAACGCGCGTATCTCCCACGCGGAGTTGGCCAGCCGGGTCCTGCTGTCACGCAATGCGGTGCGCCAGCGCATCGAGCGTCTGGAACGTCAAGGGCACATCGTCGGCTACACCATCGTCCGTCCCGTCGACCGCGCGCCCGATGACGTCGTTTCCGCCCTCGTACTGGTGTACCGCCAGGACCGCATGCGTGGCGCGGACGTCCTGGCTGCTCTCAAACGCATCCCGGAGGTCGTCATCTGCGAGGTGCTCAGCGGTGACTTCGACATCATGGTGCGGCTCGAGGCCGGATCGCTGGGACGTGTCCAGGACATCTGGGAGGACATTGCACGGATGCCCGGGGTACGGGACACCGTCACGTCGCTGACCTTGTCCCGGATCGTCAGCCGTCCGCGGGCCGGGGGGATCCAAGCGGGGCCGGAGTGAGCAACGCGGCCGCACACCCCGTGTCCGGCAGGCCGGCCGCTCCGTGTCACCGGGGTCCGTCCGGCCGGTTCAGGCAGACCACCTTCGGCTGGGTCATCTCCTCGAAGGCGAAACGCACGCCCTCGCGGCCCATGCTGCCGTATTTGTATCCACCGAACGGCATCGCGTCGAACCGGTAGTCGGACGAGTCGTTGATCATCACTCCGCCCGCTTCCAGCAGCCGGGCCGCCGACAGCGCACGGTCCAGACGCGCGGTGAATATGCCCGCGTGGAGGCTGAAGTCGATGGCGTTGGCCTGCTCGACGGCCTCCTCGAAGGAGGAGAACGACTGCAGGACGACGACCGGTGCGAAGGCCTCCTCCTGCCGGATCACGCAGTCGGCCGGGACGTCTTCCAGCACTGTGGGCGCGTACAGGGATCCGGTGAGTTCGTTGCCGCACAGCAGGACTGCCCCGTCGGCCACGGCGGAGTCGACCTTCGCTTTCGTGCTCTGCGCGGCCTCCCTGGTGATCATGGGGCCGAGGTCGGTGTCCTCCCGCTGCGGGTCGCCGACCCGCAGCGTCTTCGTGCGGGCCACGAAGGCGTCACGGAAGCGCTCGTACACCTCGCGGGCGATGAGGATCCGCTGGGTGCCGATGCAGTTCTGGCCGGCGGCCCAGAAGGCGCCGGAGACGCACGCCTCCACCGCGGCCTCCAGGTCTGCGTCGTCCATTACGATCACCGGAGCGTTGCCGCCGAGGTCCATGGCGAGTTTCTTCAGCCCTGCCGTGCGGGAGATGGCCTCACCGGTGGCGAAGCCACCGGTGAAGGACACCATCCTCACCTCGGCCGAGGCGACGATCGCGGCGCCGATGTCCGCGCCGCCGTTGACGACGGTGACGATCTCCTCGGGCATACCGGCCTCGATGAGCGTGTCGACCAGACGGAGGGCGGACAGGGGGGTGAGAGCGGACGGTTTGAGTATCACCGCGTTACCGCCGGCGACGGCCGGGCCGAGCTTGTGGGCGACGAGGTTCAGGGGGTCGTTGAACGGCGTGATGGCGGCGATGATTCCCAGCGGTTCACGGGTGAACCAGCCCTGCCGGGCCTCCGAGCCTTCGTAGGAGTCGAAGGGGATCACTTCACCTGCGTTGCGCCGGGCCTCGGCCGCGGACAGCGACAGCGTGTTGATCGCCCGGGCAACCTCTTTGCGGGCCTGCGCGATGGTCTTGCCCGCCTCGCTGACGATGAGTCGGGCGAACGACTCGGCACGCTGCTCGATCAGCCGGGCGGCACGGTCCAGGACGGCGGCCCGTGCGGCGCGCGACAGCGAAGCAGCAGTGGAACGGCCGTCCCGGGCGCGCTGCAGGACGGTGCCGATGGCTGCGGCGTCCACGGTGCGGACCGAGGCCACCGTCCGGCCCGTGTAGGGGTTGTGCACGGGCGCGGTGCCGGCGCCGAGTTCGATGACGGGGCTCACGGCGATGTCAGCCACGGTGTGTCTCCTGGAGGACGCGGTGCCGGGGGGCGGTGCCTTCGTCCGCGGGGTGGCGCTCGTGCAGGGCGATGATGTCCGACAGCAGTGCGTAGGCGGTCTCCGTCGGGCCGGCGCCCGGACCGGACACGGTGACGGTGCCCAGCAGATCGGTGTGGAAGGCGACAGCGTTGAGCGTGCCCGGTACCCCGGCGAGCGGGTGGTCGGCCGGCAGGGCCAATGGGGCCACCCAGGCGTCGATGCTGCCGTCCGCCAGGCGCATCGCGGAGCCCACGAGCTTCCAGCGTCGGCCCCTGGAGGCCGCGCTCTGCACGTCCTGCCGCGTGATCCCGGACATGCCTTCGCAGGGGATGTCCTCGCGGCGGAGGTCGGCGCCGAGGACCTCGTTGGCCATGATCATCACCTTGAGCTGGACGTCATGGCCCTCGATGTCGGCTGTGGGGTCGGCTTCGGCGTACCCCAGTTCCTGGGCCTCGCGGATGGCTGCCGTCAGGTCCGTCCCCTCCTCGAGGCGGCCGAGGACGTAGTTCGACGTGCCGTTCATGATGCCCTGGAAACCTGTGATCTCCAGACCGCGGAACATGCGCCGGGCGGTGCGCAGCACCGGCGTGCCGCTGAGGACCGAACCCTCGAACTCGAAGCCGACCCCCCGCTCGGCGGCCAGCTGCCGCAGTGTCCGGCCGGCGAGGGCCACGGGGCCCTTGTTGGTGGTGCACACGTGCTTTCCGGACTCCAGAGCCCAGCGCACATGGGAGAGGGCGGGCTCGCCGTCCGTGGGATCGGTGAACGTCGCCTCCACGACGATGTCACTGGGCACCTCGCAGATCACCCACTCGTTGCGGGGATCGGCATCTCCGCCGGGCATCCCGGCGAAGGCGAGCTCGCCCGGTTCGGCCGCAAGCAGCGGTGCGAGATCGATTCCCTCGGTGTCCACCAGAGAGCCGGCCCGCAAGTCGGTGATCGCCACGACACGCAGGGCGAAACCCAGCTCCCGGGAAAGGCGTTCGCCCCGCTCGGCTATGAGTTCGGCGAGCGCGCGGTTGACACCACCGAATCCGATCAGGGCGAGGTCGTATCGGCCCATGGGAAGGCTCCTTCACAATCCGCCGCAGCCTTGTGGCGCGGCTGGTCGGAGCCTCGCCGACCAACCCGTCACCTGCTCCCTGTCGGATCGACCACGCAGCATGCCCATCTGCACAGTCCTGATGGAGAACCGCCCGTGCCCTCCTGCCGGTGAGCACACGCCAAGCCGTCGACGTGCGGCGCGCACCCCGCCACCGCTTCGACGGGACCTCTGTACTGTGACCCCGCCGTGCCACGCACGGATACCGGCGCACGGGCCCGGACGGCCGGCGGTGTCTCCGTACTACACGCGCGAGGCGATCGCACGACGCGGCGGACGAGTTGAAGTGGACGGGCCAGGGCCCGTACGACAACGACGACAGGGCCTCCGGGAACGCTCGGAACGGGGTCGCGTACCCGAGCCACCAGGAGGCCCAGCCTTCATGCGCGCACTACGGGAAGATCACCCGGGAACTGCGTCCGGCCCGCACGTTCCAGGATCGGCCGAGGGACGGCTTCCCGGCGGTCGGACGGACGGGCTGAAAGGCCATCCCGCCAGGCCGGACAGCGAAACGTCGTTGGAGTGTCAGGTGCGCTTCGCGTAGTCGCCGAAGCCCACCCAGTCCAGTGCGACGCAGGGCTCGTCGCCGACGACCCAGGCGTCGTGTCCGGGGGCGACGGCCATGAAGTCGCCGGGGCCGAACTCGACGGCCTCACCGTCGTCCATCACGACCTTGATCCGGCCGCTGACGACGTATCCGACGTGCCCGGCCTGGCAGCTGTCCGTGCCGGCGATGGGCTTCACGTGCTCCGACCACTTCCAGCCCGGCTCGAAGACGGCGCGGCCCACCGCGCCGCGGTCCGTGTCGATGACGTCGAGCCGCCCCTTTTCGAACGGGCGGGTCTCGTCCGCCTTGTCGAAACTCCTGCAGACGATTCCGGCCATGGCGGCCACCTCCCGGGTAGCGAGGGAACCCCCGAGTCCGCTTTCCACGCTACGCCGTGGGGACGGGGTGTGTCCGGACGGCCGACAGCCCGCCGACGGGGGATATCGGCGGGCTGTGGCTGGTGCCGCAGTGGCTCGAACGGAGCCCTCGGGGCTCAGTGGAAGGTGTGCTCCTCCTGCGGGAAGGCGCCGCCGACCACGTCCTCGGCGAAGGCCCTGGCCGCGTTGCCGAGCGAGGTCCGCAGGTCCGCGTACTGCTTCACGAACCGCGGCAGCTTCCCGGGCGTGAGGCCGGCCATGTCGGTCCAGACGAGGACCTGGGCGTCGGTCGCGGAGCCCGCGCCGATGCCGATGGTCGGGATGTGCAGCGAGCGGGTCACCTCGGCGGCCAGCTCGGCGGGGACGAGTTCCAGCACGACGGCGAAGGCGCCCGCGTCCTGGGCCGCCTTGGCGTCGCGCAGCAGCCGGTGGGCGGCCTCGTCGCCGCGGCCCTGCACCCGGTAGCCCATGGCGTTCACGGATTGCGGGGTCAGGCCGAGGTGGGACATGACCGGGATGCCGGCCTGGACGAGCAGCTCGGTCTGCGGCAGCGACCGCTCGCCGCCCTCCAGCTTCACCGCGCCGACCCCCGCGTCCTTGACCAGCCGGGTGGCGCTGCGCAGTGCCTGCACCGCGCCTTCCTGGTACGAGCCGAACGGCAGGTCGCCGACGACGAGGGCGCGCTTGGTGCCCCGGACGACGGCGGCGGAGAGCAGGGTCATCTCGTCCATCGTGACGGGCACGGTGGTGTCGTAGCCGAGGTGGCAGTTGCCCATGGAGTCGCCGACGAGGATGACCGGGATGCCGGCCTCGTCGAACACGGAGGCGGTCATCGCGTCGTAAGCGGTCAGCATCGGCCACTTCTCGCCGCGCTCCTTGGCGGCGGCGATGTCGTGGATGGTGACCCTGCGGGTGCTCTTGCCGCCGTACAGCGTCGGGGTGCCGCTGTCGGGGCGTACACCCGGCGGGTTCTGCGCAGGCGAAAGCTGCGTCATCGCAACGCTCCTGTTCGTCATCTCGAGGCGCCCTGACGGCGTCCCCGGACCACGTCCATGGTGGCACTTCGTGCCGCTCCCGCAAAGAGCGACCTCGGCCACACCCGTGACGCCCCCGAGTGCCTCCGCCGGGCGCCTGCCCGCGCCCCTCCGGCAGCCTCCCGCCCGGCCCGCGTCCCGTACGTCCCACCCGCGTCGTGTGCGCCCGGCCCGCGTCCCGTACGTCCGACCGGCGCCCGGTGAGTCCCCCCGAGTCCGGTACGCCCGGGAACCCTCCGGCGCCCCGTACGCCGGGGCACCGTCCGGCGTCCCCTCTCTCCCGAATGCCCCGGCACCCTCATCGTTTAAATACGAGACGGTCTCGTATCGAATACGTCTATGCTGGTTCCATGCCAACCGAAGCCGTGCATCGACGCCGGTGGGCGATCCTCGGCGTGCTCATGCTCAGCCTGCTGATCGTCGTCCTCGACAACTCGATCCTGAACGTCGCGGTCAAGACCATCGCCGCCCCCGAACCCACCGGGCTCGGCGCCACCCAGAGCGCCCTGGAGTGGGCGATCAACTCCTACACGCTCGTCTTCGCCGGACTGCTGTTCACCTCGGGTGTCCTCGGTGACCGCATCGGCCGGAAACGGGTGCTCCTCGCCGGCGTCGTCGTCTTCGGCATCGGCTCGGTGCTCGCCGCCTTCTCCGGCTCGCCCGGTGAACTCATCGCGTACCGCGCCGTCATGGGCTTCGGCGGAGCCTTCGTGATGCCGGCCACGCTGGCCATCCTGATGAACGTCTTCGAGCGCGACGAGCAGCCCAAGGCCATCGGCATCTGGGCCGCGAGCGTCGGCCTCGCCATTGCCATCGGCCCGATCACCGGAGGGCTGCTGCTGGAGCACTTCTGGTGGGGCTCGGTCTTCCTCGTGAACGTGCCCGTCGTGATCGTCGCCCTGACCGCCATCGCCCTGATCGTCCCCGAGTCCAAGGACCCCCGGCCCGGCCGGCTCGACCCGCTCGGCGTCGTGCTCTCCGTCATAGGCCTCGTCCTGCTCGTCTACGGCATCATCCGCGGCGGCGAACGGGCCGACTTCACCGAGCCGGTCGTCCTCGCGACCTTCCTCGGCGGACTCGTCGTCCTCGCCCTCTTCGTCCTCCACGAGAAGCGCAGCTCCCACCCGGCCCTCGACGTCTCGTACTTCCGCAGGCCCGCCTTCTCCGCGGCCGTCGCCGCGATCGCCCTGGTCTTCTTCGCCCTCATGGGCGTGACGTTCTTCTCCGCCTTCTACCTGCAGAGCGTGCGCGGCTTCAGCGCGCTCGAGTCGGGCCTGCTGATCCTGCCGCTGGCGGTCGCCCAGATGCTGTTCGCGCCCCGGGCCCGGCTCGTCGTGGAACGGTTCGGCTCCCGTGCCGTGTGCACCGCCGGAATGCTGCTGGTCGCCGGAGGGCTAGGGGCCTTCGCCCTCTTCGACGCCGGCACCCCTGTCTGGGCGCTGGAGCTGGTCTTCTTCGTGCAGGGCGCCGGGATGGCGCACATCATGCCGCCGGTCACGGTCTCGATCATGCAGACGCTGCCGCGGGAGAAGGCGGGCTCCGGCTCGGCGGTCAACAACACCTTCCGTCAGGTGGGCGGCGCACTCGGTGTCGCGGTGCTCGGCTCGCTGCTGTCCACCGCCTACCGCGGCGAGATCGAGGGCCACCTCGACGCCGTGCCGCCGGCCGCCCGGCAGCTCGCCGGCGAGTCCATCGAGGGCACCCTCGGCGTCGCCGCGAAACTCGGCCCGGCCGGCCGGGAACTGGCCGGCGCGGCGAACGACGCCTTCCTGCACGCCATGCACCTCACCGCGCTCGGCTCGACGGCCGTCGCCGTGCTCGGTGCCGTGGTCGTGGCCGTCTTCCTGCCCGGCCGCACCCCCGCCGCCGCGGCCGGCCACCCGGGCGGCCCCAGGAGCGACGCACCGGTCGCCGCAGGACGCTGACCACCGCCCCACGGGCCCCCGCGTCGGGGACAATCGGGGCAGCGGACGGCAAGTGAGAGGTGGGACGGACGTGTCCACGAAGGAACGGGAACAGCAGGCGACACCGGACACCCCGCGGCAGCGGGAGGTCCCGGACGAGCCGTGCGCCCCCGGCGAGCCGTGCGAGCCGCGCCGCGGCCGGCCGCGCAGCGAGGCCGCCGAGCGCGCCATCGTCGAAGCCGTCGTCCGTCTCATCGAGGAGGGCGTCCCGCTCTCCGAGCTGTCCATCGAGCGGGTCGCCCGCACCGCGGGCGTCGGCAAGGCCACCATCTACCGCCGCTGGGAAGGGAAGGAGGCGCTCTTCGTGGACGTGGTGAAGTCCGTCGAGGAGCCCGATCCGGAACTGCCCGGCACCTCCGTGCGCGACGACCTCGTCGCCATGATCGAAGCCCTGCGCCGCCGGGGACTCGCCAAGCAGTCCTCGGCGCTGCTCCACAACGTCTTCGCGCAGATGCAGAGTTACCCCAAGCTCTGGCGGATGTACCACGAGACCGTGATAGACCCGCGGCGCCAGTGGATGGAGGACGTGCTGCGACGCGGTGTCGCCACCGGCGAGATCCGTGACGACATCGACTTCGAGCTGCTGGGCGACCTGTTCATCGGACCGATGCTGGTGCGGACCGTACTGCGGCCCGACGGGCTCCCGCGCGAGGGCAGCGCCGAACGCATCGTGGACGCCGTACTGCAAGGCGTGGCCCGTACGCCCCGGGACGCTGCGCAACCCGCCGCAAAACCCCACTGACGTCGGAATATGCGCGTTCTGTCACAGCTGCCGCCACTACCGGATCCTCCCGGAACCCCCCGCGCCCGGATGTCGTCGTAGGGGCAGTACGAGGAACGGAACCCGCCGGTCATCGCCTAGGGTCATGGCGGACGGCGGGCAGGCAAGAGCAGCGGAGGACGGCGACAGATGGCGCAGGCGTACATGGCGGACGACAGCCCGGGGACCGTGCCCGTGCGCCCCGCGTCGCGGCTGCGGCGTCTGTTCGACAAGTGGCGCGGCGGACGCGACGTCTGGCGGCGGGGGATCGTCCTCACCGTGTTCGTGGTGCTGCTGTCGCTGGTGATGATCTTCCACGCGCAGCTCCCCAACCGCATCGGCAACCTGGGCAGTCTGACCGAGACGTTCCTGCCCTGGCTGGGCCTCGGCATCGTGGTGCTGCTGGTGCTCGCGCTGTTGCGGCGCTCCGCGACCGCGCTGGTCGCGCTTGTCCTCCCGCTGGGGGTCTGGCTGAACCTCTTCGGCGGTCTGGTCACCGACAAGGCCACCGCGGGCGGCGAACTGACGGTCGCCACCCACAACGTCAACGCGGACAACCCCGACCCGACGGGTACCGCCAAGCAGCTCGCCGCCACCGGCGTCGACGTCCTGGCCCTGGAAGAGCTGCCGTCCGGGCAGGTCGGCACGTACGAGCGGGCCCTGGAGTCCATCTACCCGTACCACGCGGTCCACGGCACCGTCGGGCTGTGGAGCCGCTTCCCGCTCCGTGACGCGCAGCCCGTGGACATACGGCTCGGCTGGACCCGGGCCATGCGTGCCTCCGTCGCCACACCGAAGGGCAAGGTCGCGGTGTACGTCGCGCACCTGCCGTCGGTACGGGTCAAGTGGCACTCCGGGTTCACCGCCAACCAGCGTGACAAGAGCGCGGACGCGCTCGGTGAGGCCATAGCCGCCGAGAAGCTCTCCCGGGTCGTGCTGCTGGGCGACCTCAACGGCACGTTGAACGACCGGTCCCTGAACGCGGTCAGCTCCCAGATGCGTTCCACGCAGGGCGCGGCGGGCGACGGATTCGGCTTCAGCTGGCCGTCGTCGTTCCCCATGGCGCGCATCGACCAGATCCTGGTGAAGGGAATCGAGCCGGTGTCCTCCTGGACCCTGCCGGCCACGATCAGCGACCACCTGCCGGTCGCCGCCAGGGTCAGGCTCTGAACGGACCGGGGAGCGAGGGGTCCGGAGCGGGTCGGCGGGTCCCGAGGCGACCGGGGAGCCTGAGCGGGCCCGGGGCCGAGGGGCCCTGAACGGACAGGGCTCCGAGGGGTTCTGATCGGACAGGGCGCCGGGGTCGTGAACGGGCCGAGGGGCCCTGAACGGACCGGGGGCCGAGGGGTGCGGACGTCGCCCCTCGGCCCTCATCGTCCGGGCGGCCGTTCACCCGGCGGCCGGCCTCACACGTGCTCGCGCCAGCGGTTGGTGATCGGCAGCCGCCGGTCCTTGCCGAAGCCCTTCGCCGAGATCTTCGTGCCCGGCGGGTACTGGCGTCGCTTGTACTCCGCCGCGTCCACGAGCCGCAGCGTCCTCGCGACCGTCTCCGGGTCGAAACCCGCCGCCACGATGGCGTCCCTGCCCTGGTCGCGGTCGACGTACAGCTCCAGGATGCGGTCCAGCACGTCGTAGTCCGGCAGTGAGTCGCTGTCCACCTGGCCGGGCCGGAGTTCGGCGCTCGGCGGCTTGACGATCGAGTTCTCCGGTATGGGCGGCACCTGGCCGCGCTCCTCGGCCGCCCGGTTGCGCCACTTCGCGAGCCGGAAGACCGAGGTCTTGTACACGTCCTTGATCGGGCCGTAGGCGCCGACCGAGTCGCCGTAGAGGGTGGAGTAGCCCACCGCCAGCTCGGACTTGTTGCCCGGCGCCAGCACGATGTGCCCTTCCTGGTTGGAGACGGCCATCAGCATCGTGCCGCGCAGCCTCGACTGGAGGTTCTCCTCGGCCAGGCCTGTGAGACCCAGCGAGGCCATGTACGCGTCGAACATCGGCTCGATCGGCACGGTCCGGAAGTCGAGTCCGGTGCGGCGGGCGAGTTCCGCCGCGTCCCCCTTGGAGTGGTCCGAGCTGTACTTCGACGGCATGGAGATGCCGTACACGTTCTCGGCTCCCAGCGCGTCGCAGGCGATCGCGGCGACGAGCGCCGAGTCGATGCCGCCGGACAGGCCGATCAGCACCGAACGGAAGCCGTTCTTCGCGACGTACGCGCGCAGGCCCACGACCAGTGCGGAGTAGACCTCCTCGTCGTCGTCGAGCCGCTCGGCGTACCCGCCGCCGAGCTCCGGCTCGTAGTCCTCGGCCGGCTCTTCCGAGATCACGACCCGTTCGATGCGCAGACCGTCGTCCACGACGCCCGTGGGCGCCCCGGGGCCCGCCGTCGGCAGGTCCAGGTCCAGGAGCATGCTGCCCTCGGCGAACTGCGGTGCCCGCGCCACGACCTCGCCGCCCGCGTCCACGACGATCGAGTCGCCGTCGAAGACCAGCTCGTCCTGGCCGCCGGTCATCGCCAGGTAGGCGAGGGTGCAGCCGGCCTCCTGGGCGCGCTTGCGCACCAGCTCCAGGCGGGTGTCGTCCTTCTCCCGCTCGTACGGCGAGGCGTTGATCGAGACCAGCAGCCCGGCCTGCGCGGTGCGCGTGGCCGGTACCCGGCCGCCCTCCTGCCACAGGTCCTCGCAGATGGCGAGGGCCACGTCGACGCCGCGGACCCGTACGACCGGGAGCGTGTCGCCGGGCACGAAGTAGCGGAACTCGTCGAAGACGCCGTAGTTGGGCAGGTGGTGCTTGGCGAACGACAGCACCACCGCGCCGCGGTGCAGCACGGCGGCGGCGTTCTCGGGGGAGCCTGCGGGACGGCCGAGGCGCGGTTCGGTGCGCTCGGACCGGTCGAGGTAGCCGACGACCACCGGCACCTCCCCGAGGCCCTCGTCGGCGAGGCGCACGGCGAGCTCCCGGAGCGCGGCGCGGGATGCCTCGACGAAGGACGACCGCAGGGCCAGGTCCTCGACGGGGTAGCCGGTCAGCACCATCTCGGGGAACGCCACCAGATGGGCACCCTGCTCGACGGAGTGCCGGGTCCAGTGCACGACCGCCTCGGCGTTCCCGGCGAGGTCGCCGACCGTCGAGTCGATCTGATTCAGAGCGAGGCGTAGGTGAGGCACGGGGACAGTGTAATCGTCTGTCTGACGCAATGTCCCCGGTTCGGGGTGTGGGGCGCCCCACTGCGGGGCGCCCCGGGGGTGCTCGGCGAGGTCCGGCGGGCGCCCGGAGGTGCCTGCCGGGTACCGCCGGGGGCGTCACTTCCGGTAGGCGACGGTGGTCATCATCCCGGACTCCGAGTGGTAGATGTTGTGGCAGTGCAGCATCCAGGCGCCCGGATTGTCCGCGTCGAAGTCCAGTACCAGCTTGTGGTGCGGCAGCACCGCCGCCGTGTCCTTGCGCGCACCGCGCGAGTCGATGCCGGCCAGGGCATAGGTGTGGCCGTGCAGATGCACCGGATGCCACATGTCGGTGACGTTGATGACCACCAGCCGCACCCGCTCGCCGTGTTCGATGTGGTGGACCGCCTCGGGGTCGTAGGGCTTTCCGTCGATGCCCCAGTCGTACTCCTTCATCCCGCCGGTCAGCTTGATCTTGATCAGGCGGTCGGGCTTGCGCCGGTCCAGGGCCACGGACTCGTCCGGGCGGAGGCGGGAGCCGGACACCAGTACGTTGCGGCGCAGCTCCGCGGGACGGGTGGACGGGCCGGGCGGTGTCCCCTTCCCGGTGCGCAGCACGGCCATTGCCGAGCCGTTCTTGCCCTCGGCGACCGCGGTGAGCGGAAAGACGCCGTCCTTGGCGGTGAAGAGCACGTCGTACCGCTCGCCCATCCCCATGAGCAGGGCGTCGGTCCGGTGGTGGCGGACGGGGAAGCCGTCGCTGTGGGTCACGGTGAGCGTGTGGCCGCCGAGCGCGACCCGGAAGGCCGTCTCGCCGCCGGCGTTGATGATGCGCAGCCGGATGCGGTCGCCCGGCTTGGCCGTGAAGTGCGTGGGATCATCCGGTGTGCGCCCGTTGATCAGGAAATACGGGTGGGCCACGTCGCCCGCGTGGCCGAGCAGATCGCTGGTGGCGTGCTTCAGCAGCCGGTTCGGGCCCCGGCCGCGGCCGCGGGACGGAGAGGGTGCGACCCCCATTTCCTCCGGTGCGTGCGCCCATGCCGGGCCGGCACCGGCGTCGACCGGTCCCGAGGGCTTGGTCCGGCCGGCCGGCCCGGACCGGTCCTCCGAGCCGGATCCGGACCCGGACGAGTGGGAGGAGCCGGACCGTCCCGACGGCTTGGCGGGCCCGTGGCTGCTGTGCGGGTCGCCTTTGCCCATGCCGTGGCCCATCGGGGGCTTGCCCTTGCGGAGCTGGGCGAGCACCTCGTCCGGCGTGGAGCCGTCCACCCCGTCGACCCAGTCGTCCAGCATGACGACCCACTCCCGGTCGTAGGAGAGCGGCTCCTGCGGGTCCTCCACGATCAGCGGTGCGTACAGCCCGCGGTCGGCCTGCACCCCCACGTGCGGGTGGAACCAGTACGTGCCGGCGTGCGGCACCTCGTAGCGGTAATGGAACGACGTACCCGGCTTGATCGGCGGCTGCGTCACACCGGGTACGCCGTCCATGTCGTTCGGCAGGGCGATGCCGTGCCAGTGCACCGTCGTGGGGTCCGGTGTGTGGTTGGCGAGGCTGAGGGAGAGGGTGTCGCCCGCGGTGATCCGGACCTCCCGGCCCGGCAGCTCGTCGTTGTAGGTCCACGTCCTGACCGTGCGCCCGCCGCCCAGCTCCACCGTTCCCGGGGTGGCCGTGAAAGCGAGGCTCCGGCTGTGCCCCGTGCGGGGGCGCTTCAGGGCGTCGACCTTCTTGCCGTCGAGCGAGCCCGAACCCCCGGGGCCGGAGCCGGTGCAGGCGGCGAGCAGCCCGGATCCTGCGATGGCCACCCCGGCGCCGAGCACGGCGCGACGGGTGGGGGTGTTGTGACGGGTGTGCTCCATGTGCATGTGTGTGTGCACCTCGCTCTGAGGGTGGAACGCGAACGGCGTGCGTCTGCCCACCGCCGCCCTGGCGGGACGGGCACGCGTTCCTGCCGGCGCAGCACCGGCACGGACGTGGGCCGGCGGCGGTGGCCGCCGGGCCGGCCCACGGTGTGCGTGGTGACGATGCCGGACAGGACGCCCGGGAGCGGCGGCTGCCGGTACGCGCTTCTCCGGTCCCTCGACGTTCGAGAAGCCTTCCCCTACCCGGTAGGGGAATCCGGTGGGCGACTCCCCGGTGTCTAGCATGACCGCAGTGTGTCCGAAGAGCCGTGAACATCCAGAAGTGTCGCCCTGCTGTTTGGGGCGGGGACGGTCCAGTACGGTCGTGCGCGGTCGCGTGCACCGCACGGGTGCGCGAACGGGGTCGTCTTCCGTGGCACCGTCCGGCCCCTGATGCCGTCTCAGCTGTGGGGGCCACGTGCGGGCGGTCGGACGTGGGTGGGGACGAGGATGGACACGGGCGGCCGGGCGGGTGCGCGATGCGAAGGGTTCCGCCGGCACGGGAGGGACGGCATACATGAGCTTCGTACGGGTCGGGGGCGTCCCGCACCACGTGGTGACCGAGGGCGCCGGGCCCGTCTGCGTGCTCAGCGCCGGGCTCGGCATGAGCTGGTTCGACTGGGACCCCGTCGTCCGCCTGCTCGCCCCCCACCGCACCGTCGTACGGTTCGACCGGCCCGGACACGGGCTCTCCGGTCCCGCCGCCGTGCCCCCCAGCGCCGCCGGTGAGGCCCACCGCATCGCGGGACTCCTCGACGCCCTGGGACTCGGCGACCGGCCCGTCACCGTCGTCGGCCACTCCATCGCGGGGTTCCACGCCGAGGCCTTCGCCCGGCTCCACCCGGGGCGGACCGCCTCCGTCGTCCTCCTCGACACCAGCATCGAGGAGGAGGCCCGCACGCCCGCCGCGCCCGCGCTGCGCACCGCCGCATCCCACGCCGTCGCCGGAGCGCTCACCGCGGTCGGCGCCCCGGCGGCACTCGGCCCCGCCGTCCGCCGGGGTGTCGTCCGGCTCTCCCGCGTCGGCGGGGGAGACCCGGCACCCCGTGACGAGCTGCGCCGCTGCTACCGCACCGGACGCGTCCTGCGGGGCGTGCTGCTGGAGAACACCCACTACCTCGCGGTCGCCGCCGAACTCCGCGGCCTGCGGGAGAGGTTCCCGCTCCCCGACGGCGTGCCCGTCACGGTCCTCGCCGCCTCCGGCGGCGGGGGCAACCGCTTCGCGCTGCGGTGGCTGGACCGCCAGCGCGCGCTCGCCGCCGAGCTGGGGGCGCGCTTCGAGGTCGCCGAACCCTCCGGCCATCTGATCATGCTGGACCGGCCGGAGTGCGTGGCGGCCGCGGTCCTGGCGACGGGGTGAGCGGTCCGTAGTCGCGGACGAAGCGAGCGGCCCGGCGCCGGTCGGTGCGGCCCGGCGCGCAGGGCGATCGCGTGGAGGCGATCGCGTGGAGGCGATCGCGTGGAGGCGATGGGGCGGGGCGCTCGGAGGGCGGCGGTGCGGTCGGACGGAGCCTGCCACGACGGGGTCACCCTCGCCCAGGTCACCCAGGTCAGGTCACCCAGGTCACCCGTCGGCACCCTCGGGACACCGGGTCCCGCCCAGCCGCCCTACGGCAGCCCGGCGGGACCCACGCGGCCCTACAGCCCTACAGGACCTACGGGGGACCTACAGGATCCGCCCGCAATCCCCGGATCAGTCCGTGCGTGGCTTGGCGCCGCGCTCCTCGAGCATCCGGGCCATCAGGTCCAGCTCGGAGTTCTGCGCGTCGACCATCCCCTGCGCGAGGTCGCGCTCGACGGGCACGGTGCACTGGGCGACGCAGCCCTGAGCCATGTGCACGCCGCCCTTGTGGTGGTCGGTCATCAGCTGGAGGTAGAGGACCTCGGCCTGCTTGCCGGACGCCTTGCGCAGCTGCTCCAGCTCGGCCTTGGTCGCCATCCCCGGCATCAGCGCGCCGTCGTCGGCCGGCTGCGCCGGCATCCGGTGGTGCTGCGCGTCCATCCACGCCATCGGCTCACGGTCCGCCGCGGTCTTCGGCAGCCCCCACAGGTCCAGCCAGCCCAGCATCATGCCGCGCTGGTTGGCCTGGGTGTTGGCGATGTCGTAGGCGAGCCGGCGCACGTCCTCGTCGGCGGTGCGGTCGCGCACGATGAACGACATCTCCACCGCCTGCTGGTGGTGGACGGCCATGTCCCGGGCGAACCCGGCGTCCGCGGAGCCGTCCGCCGGGGTGCTCGCGGCCGTCGGCTCCGTCTCGTCGTCGGCGGTCGCGACCGTCGCCCACCCGGCGAAGAGCAGGGCCAGTGCGACGGCAGCGGCTGCCGCCCCCGTCGTGCGGTTCACTGGGCGCCCAGTCCGCCCGTGCAGGCCGCGCCGGGCTCCGGCGTCTGCGGGCCCTGTACGTACTTGGTGAAGAACTGGTTCACCCGCCGGTCGTCGGCCCCGTCCACCGTGACCTGCTTGCCCCAGGCGCTGAGCATGATCGGTCCGGCCTGGTCGTCGACCGGGCTGATCAGCGCGTACGGGGTCTTGGCGACCTTCTCCTCGAGCTTCTTCACATCGGCGGCGGGAGCCTTCTTGCTGTACGTCACCCAGACGGCCCCGTGCTCCAGCGAGTGCACGGCGTTCATCTCGGGGACCGGCTTCTTGTAGACGTCGCCGTCGCAGTTCATCCAGACCTGGTGGTGGTCACCGCCGACCGGGGGCTTCATCGGGTACGACACGGTCTTGGTGACGTGGTTGCGGCCGAGCTTCTTCGCGTCCCAGGACTGCTCGTCCTTCACCGGGGCCTTCGCCTCCGCGACGGCCTGCTCCTTCTTCTCGGACTCTTTGTTCAGCAGGTATCCGCCGAAGCCGACGAGACCGGCGACGATCGCAGCGCTGACGGTGATCGTGATGATGCGGTTGCGACGCTCGCGCGCCCGCTCGGCGCGGCGCATCGCCTCTATGCGCGCCTTGCGGTCGGCGGAGGAGCTCCTGTCGTTGACCATGGTTGTCGTCCTCACGGGGAAAGGGTGATGTGGGCGGATGCAGGACTGCACGCGGCGGCAAACTGCCGTCCGCGAGCGCCGTCCTACGTCCGCATCACCTGGAGGACATGGCGGTCGGGCGCCCGGGGCCGCACCCCGGGGTCCGTCACCCGCCCGGTGTACGGCGCCGTGTCCGGCTGTGCGGGCAGCGCGGCCGCGGTGGGCGGGTCGAGGGGCGGGACGGTGAGCACGGCCGGGTCGAGGTGCGGGAACAGTCCGCAGCCACCCCGGTCGTACGGGCAGCCGAAGGCCGGGTCGGCCGGCGAACCGTACGGGACGGCCGTGGCCCCGGCGGCCTCGGTGTGGTGCCTGTCGGAGCCCGTGTCGATGTGGGCGCCGAGGCAGAGGAACAGCGCGGCGAGCAGCGTCACCACGGCGCCTGCGAGGGCCGTGGGACGCCTGGTGCGTATGCGCTGCCGTCCCCCCATGAGCGCGATGGTAGGCGAGGCGCGCCCGCCGGGACAGCCTGCGCCCCCGCCCGGGCTCCAGGGGGCCCGTTCGCCGACTCGACCAAGATCGGACGGTGCTCCACAATGAGGCCGTTCCCCAGGCGGCGACAGGCCGTGCACTATGGGCTTGGACGCTCGTAGCCAGCTGATCGTGCGGCGATGTGCGGTATCCGGACGGTCGCAGGCAATACGCCGGAAACCGTGTGGTGGGATGCTCAAGTGCCCCGAGTGCCCCGCGATGCGGGAGCAGGCGGCGTGACCAGCAAGGATGGGTGGATATGGATAAGCAGCAGGAGTTCGTGCTCCGTACGCTGGAGGAGCGCGACATCCGTTTCGTGCGCCTCTGGTTCACCGACGTGCTCGGCTTCCTCAAGTCGGTCGCGGTGGCCCCCGCCGAGCTTGAACAGGCATTCGATGAGGGCATCGGCTTCGACGGCTCGGCCATCGAGGGCTTCGCCCGGGTCTACGAGTCCGACATGATCGCCAAGCCGGATCCCGGGACGTTCCAGATCCTGCCCTGGCGGGCGGAGGCCCCCGGTACCGCGAGGATGTTCTGCGACATCCTCATGCCGGACGGCTCGCCGTCCTTCGCCGACCCCCGCTTCGTCCTCAAGCGGATCCTGGCCAAGACCTCGGACCTCGGCTTCACCTTCTACACCCACCCCGAGATCGAGTTCTTCCTCCTGAAGGACCGGCCGCTCGACGGTTCCCGGCCCACCCCCGCCGACAACTCGGGCTACTTCGACCACACCCCGCAGAACGTGGGCATGGACTTCCGCCGCCAGGCCATCACCATGCTCGAATCGATGGGCATCTCGGTCGAGTTCAGCCACCACGAGGGCGCGCCCGGCCAGCAGGAGATCGACCTGCGGTACGCCGACGCACTGTCCACCGCCGACAACATCATGACGTTCCGGCTCGTCATGAAGCAGGTCGCGCTGGAGCAGGGCGTGCAGGCCACGTTCATGCCGAAGCCGTTCTCGGAGTACCCCGGCTCCGGCATGCACACCCACCTCTCCCTTTTCGAGGGCGACCGAAACGCCTTCTACGAGTCCGGCGCCGAGTACCAGCTCTCCAAGGTCGGCCGCTCCTTCATCGCCGGCCTGCTCAAGCACGCCGCGGAGATCTCCGCGGTCACCAACCAGTGGGTGAACTCCTACAAGCGCATCTGGGGCGGCTCCGGCCGCACCGCAGGCTCCGGCGGCGAGGCCCCCGCGTACATCTGCTGGGGCCACAACAACCGCTCCGCGCTCATCCGCGTCCCCATGTACAAGCCGGGCAAGATGGGCTCTTCCCGGATCGAGGTCCGCTCCCTCGACTCCGGAGCCAACCCCTATCTCGCCTACGCCGTCCTCCTGAGCGCCGGCCTGAAGGGCATCGAGGAGGGCTACGAACTCCCCGCCGGCGCCGACGACGACGTCTGGGCCCTCTCCGACTCCGAACGCCGCGCCATGGGCATCGCCCCGCTCCCGCAGAACCTCGGCGAGGCGATCGACCTGATGGAACGCAGCGAACTCGTCGCCGAGACGCTCGGCGAGCACGTCTTCGACTTCTTCCTGCGGAACAAGAAGCAGGAGTGGGAGGAGTACCGCTCCGAGGTCACGGCCTTCGAGCTGCGGAAGAACCTGCCGGTGCTGTGAGTGGCAGGGGATTCCTCCCCTGGACGGCACTCCGGGCCGGCGGTCGTCGACCGCCGGCCCGGAGTCGTGCCGGCCCCCGTGGGCCTGCCGCGACCGCCCGCGCGTCCTGCCCGTGCATGGCGCGGCGCGAGTTCGCCTCTATTCGGCCCCTGCCTTCGGGCCGACCGTCACGAGTCCTCGGCTCGGCGGAACGTCCGGCGCGATGACCGGTGCCGGGGCGGCCGGGGCGGGGCTCCGGCCCGCGAGGCGGCAGCCCAGGCAGGCGGTGTGGCCGGTCATGGGGTCCTTGACACGCCAGTCCCACTGGTCGCGCGGGCGCGGGCCGCTCGGCTTGCCCCAGCCCGTGAGGTGCAGGGCCCAGGTGGTGAGGGCGCCCAGGGCGATCAGCCCCACCCCCGCTGCGACTCCGGGGAGCGAGGCGAAGCACAGGGCCGCGCCCGCTGCGGTGAAGCCGGTCAGGCAGATGACGGTTCCGGTCCATCCCGCCACCGTGTGCCCCATGTCGCAGTCTCCGTGTACGCCGCTCATGGCTCCTCTTCCTCCGGGAAGCTCCGTGCGTGACGCGCGCCCGGTATCGCCGTCCGGGGGCGGCCCCGCATCGATTCGACTTGTGGCGGCGCCGGGTGATAGCGCTGCCGGTGAGCTTTCCGCCGGTGACCCCGACGCCGACCCCTCCCATGCCTCGTCGGGTGACCGAGGGGGATCCGGGAAGGTTCGGGCCGCAGCCGGCGACGGAGAGCCGGCCGGGAGACGGTTTATCTCACGTTCTAAGTATCTTAGATGCTAAGGGGATATCGAGTGCATGGCAAGGCGCGTCCGGAGGCCACGGCCCAGCAGGCGCTGTACGCGATGGACCGGCTGATCGCGCTGGCGCAGTTCGGTCAGCGCGACATCGCCGGACGATTCGGGCTGAACGTCACCGATGCCACCTGTCTGGGCTTCCTCATGGAGGCCGCCCTGGCCGGTGAGTCCCTCACGGCCGGGGACCTGGCGCAGCGGGCCGAACTGACCACGGGGGCGGTGACCGGGGTGCTGAACCGGCTGGAGAAGGCCGGGTACGTCCACCGCAGGCCCGACCCAGGCGACCGCCGCCGGGTGCGGATCGTCATGGACGGGTCCGCGCAGGCGCGCATCCTCGAGGTCTACGGTCCGTTCTACGAGCGGCTGAACGGCCTGTTCGCCGACTACACGCCCGACGAGATCGCCGTCCTTGCCGACTGGTTCACCCGCGCCAAGCTCGTCATGCAGGAGTCCCTCGACGAGATCCGCGCCGACACGGCCCGGGGCGGGGACTGAGCCCCGGGGACACCGCGCGGGGAAACCCCGTCGACGGCCGCCCCGCGCTCGTGTTGGCTTGGGCGCATGACCGAACTGCGCACCGATCGTCTCGTCCTCCGCGAGTGGCGGGAGGCCGACCTCGACCCCTGGGCCGCGATGAACGCCGACCCCGAGGTGCGGGAACACCTGGGGGAGCCGCTGACACGTGAGCAGAGCGCGGCGTCGATCGCCCGCTACCGAGCCGCACTCACCGAACGCGGCTACGGATGGTGGGCCGTGGAGGTGCGGGACACCGGCGAGTTCATCGGGTTCACCGGCCTGGACCCGGTGGACGAGCACGTGCCGGTCACGGGTGTGGAGATCGGCTGGCGGCTCGCCCGGTCCGCCTGGGGCCACGGCTACGCCACCGAAGCCGCCCGTGCGGCGCTGGCGTTCGGCTTCGGGACGCTCGGCCTGGCCGAGATCCTCGCGCTCACGACCGTCGGCAACGTCCGCTCGCAGGCGGTGATGCGCCGGCTGGGCATGGCCCACGACCCGGCCGAGGACTTCGACGACCCGCACGAGCCCGAGGGCCCGCTCCGCCGGAACGTGGTGTACCGGATCCGCCGCGGCGGCCGGCCGCCGTACGACGCCGGGGGCTGATCACCGTGCGAGGGGAGCGCCGGCGCGCGACCGGACGAGCGGCCCGTACTGCGGACACCGGCCGGCCGGCGCGTCCGGCTCGTGTGGGAGGCCTTCCCGGCCCTCACGGGAACGACGCCGGCCATGGGCCGGGCGCACCGACCGCCGGCTTGATACGGGCGAGACCGACTACGAAGCATGAACCTGAGGAATGAACCAGGCCTGAACCCGAGGTGTGACCCCGAGGTGTGACCCCGAGGTCACCCGCCCGGTCCCGGCCCGGGCCGGGCGCCGGCGGTGAAGGGCTCAGTTCCCCTGGTCCCGCTGACCCCGCCGGGTCTGAGCAGCCCACTCCCGGGACGGGGCCTCGGAGCCGTCGTACTCGTCGTGCCAGTTCCACCATTCGTAGGGCGGAGTCCGGGGATAGCCCTCGGGCGAGTCCTCCCAGGTCTCCTGCCGCCCGAGGGCCGTCATGTCGAGGTAGCTCCAGGTGCTCCCCAGCGCCTCGTCGCCGCGGGCGTTGATGAAATAGGTGCGGAACACCCTGTCGCCGTCGCGGTAGAACGCGTTCGTGCCGTGCCACTCGTCCACACCGAAGTCGGCGTCGAAGTCGTCGGTGATCGTGTACCAGGGGATGTGCGTCCACCCCATCCGCGCCTTCACGCGGTCGATGTCCGGCTGCGGGGCACGCGAGGCGAAAACGAGAGTGGTGTCACGGGCGTTCAGATGGGCGGGGTGGCCCACGTGGTCGGCCACCATGGAGCAGCCGCGGCAGGCGTGGTCGGGCCAGCCGTAGACGCCGGGTTCGAAGAACGCGCGGTAGACGATCAGCTGACGACGGCCCTCGAACAGGTCCAGCAGGCTCGCCCTGCCCGCGGGGCCTTCGAACGCGTACTCCTTCTCCACCGCCTGCCAGGGCATCCGCCGGCGCTTGGCGGCCAGTGCGTCACGTGCACGGGTCAGCTCCTTCTCGTCCTTGAGCAGCTGCTGACGCGCGCTCTCCCACTCCTGCGGAGAAACGATCGGGGGTGTCTTCATGGTGACGTTCACCTTCCCGTCGGGGAGTCGTTCCGGGTTCGTAGAAGACCAATGGCGAGGGCGGGCCGGCTCAGGAAAAGCTCGGGAGCGGCTCAGGAGAAGCGCCAGCGGGTCTGGCTGTAGGGCTCGCCCTTGCCGAAGCCGAAGGCCGTCCGGGGCGCGACCTCGAACACCAGGGCCCGGCCGGCGACGGAGTCGATGAACGCCCCGTCGCGTACCTCGAAGCGCCACTCGGCGCCGTACTTCCTCTCCCACGCCGAGGCGAGACGCGTCAGCCGCTGCTCCTCGTCGACCCGGACCGCGTCGCCCTCCACCACCAGGTCGTAGCCCTCGCGCAGCGTGTTGCATCCGGTGGTGAGCACGACGTGCGTGTTGACGCGCAGGTTCTTCGCCTTGCGTTCGTCCGGGCCGGTGCAGAAGTACAGCGCCTCGTCGGCCCAGACGCCCATCAGGGGCGTGACGTGCGGGCGTCCGTCGGGCCGTACGGTCGTCAGCCAGTAGACCTCCGCCGCGGCCAGCCGGGCGGCGGCCTTCCTCCAGTCCACGGTGGTCGCCTCGGGGCTGCTGTACCGCGGGTCCAGCTCGGCGAGGGGTTCCGTCATGTCCGACCTCCTGAACGTCGATCGTGCCGCCAGAGGGTGGACTCCGCACGTCGGTGGAACTCATCGCCTTCCGACTGCCCGGCACGTGCGGCGCGGCGGCCACGGCCGCCGGACGTGCGGCGCGGCGCCCGGCACCCGCTCCGGCTAGGCTCAAGGACGCGGACCTTGATCGGTGACAGGAGGCGGCACGATGGGCGGGCCGGGGCGCAGGAGCAGTACGTTCACCCGACTGCTGCGGCACGGTTTCACCGACATCGCCGCGGCCGAACGGCTGCTGTCCGTACCGGAGATCGCCGCCGTCCGTTCCGACCCGGTACTGCTCGACGCGCTCGGCGCGACCGCCGACCCCGACCTGGCACTGCGCGGGCTGGTACGGCTCGTCGAGGCCCAGGAGGCGGACCAGCGGAGGGCCCTCCTCGACACCCTCGTCAGCGCCAAACCCCTGCGGGACCGGCTGCTCGGCGTGCTCGGCGCCTCCGAGGCGCTGGGCGACCACCTCGCCCGGCACCCCGGTGACTGGCACGCGCTCGTCACGTACGAGTCGGCCGATCTGCACCCCGGCGTCACGGACTTCGAACGGAGCCTTGCGAGCGCCTCCGATCCGGTGTCGCTGCGCGTCGCCTACCGGCGCTGCCTGCTCGCCGTAGCGGCCAGGGACGTCTGCGGGACGACCGACGTCGCCCAGACCGCCGCCGAACTCGCCGACCTGGCCACCGCGACCCTGCGGGCCGCGCTCGCCCTCGCCGCCGACGCGTCGCCCGACGACGCCGCGATCTGCCGGCTCGCCGTGATCGCGATGGGCAAATGCGGCGGCAACGAACTGAACTACGTCTCCGACGTGGACGTCATCTTCGTCGGCGAGCCCGCCGAGGGCGCCGACGAGGGCAAGGCGGTGCGTGCCGCGACCCGGCTCGCCGCCCACATGATGCGCATCTGCTCGGAGACCACCGTCGAGGGCACCATCTGGCCGGTCGACGCCAACCTCCGCCCCGAGGGCCGCAACGGACCACTCGTACGCACCCTCTCCAGCCACGTCGCCTACTACCAGCGCTGGGCCAAGACCTGGGAGTTCCAGGCGCTGCTCAAGGCCCGCGCAGTCGCCGGGGACGCCGAACTGGGCGAGCAGTACATCGCGGCCGTCTCCCCGATGGTGTGGCAGGCCGCCGAACGCGAGAACTTCGTCGCCGACGTGCAGAAGATGCGCCGCCGAGTCGTCGAGACCATCCCGGTGGCCCACGTCGACAGAGAGCTGAAGCTCGGCCCCGGCGGACTCCGGGACGTCGAGTTCGCCGTCCAGCTGCTCCAGTTGGTGCACGGGCGCGGCGACGCCACCCTGCACAGCGGCACCACCCTCGTCGCCCTGAACGCGCTGGCCGCCGGCGGCTATGTGGGGCGCGCCGACGCCGCCCAGCTCGACGAGGCCTACCGCTTCCTGCGCGCCATGGAGCACCGCATCCAGCTGCACCGGCTGCGCCGCACCCACCTCGTGCCGGAGGACGAGGCGGACCTGCGCCGGCTCGGCCGCTCCCTCGGCCTGCGCACCGACCCGGTCACCGAACTCAACAAGGACTGGCGCAGGCACGCCTCCGTGGTGCGGCGGCTCCACGAGAAGCTGTTCTACCGGCCGCTGCTCGACGCCGTCGCCCAGCTCGCCCCCGGCGAGACCCGGCTCAGCCCCCGCGCGGCCGGACAGCGCCTCACGGCCCTCGGCTACGCCGACCCGGCCGGGGCGCTGCGGCACCTGGAGGCGCTGGCCTCCGGGGTGACCCGCAAGGCGGCCATCCAGCGGACCCTGCTCCCCGTCCTCCTCGGCTGGTTCGCCGACTCCGCCGACCCCGACGCGGGACTGCTCAACTTCCGCAAGGTGTCCGACGCGCTCGGCAGGACCCCCTGGTACCTGCGGCTGCTCCGCGACGAGGGCGCCGCCGCCGAGAACCTCGCCCGGGTGCTGTCCGCCGGGCGCCTCGCCCCCGACCTGCTGCTCCGCGCCCCCGAGGCGGTGGCACTGCTCGGCGACCCCGGCGGGCTGCAGCCGCGCGGCCGTGAGCACCTGGAGCAGGAGGTGATGGCGGCGGTCGGCCGCGCCGACACGGCCGAGGCCGCGGTCACCGCCGCGCGCGGCGTGCGGCGCCGCGAACTGTTCCGGACCGCCGCCGCCGACCTGATCGCCTCGTACGGCACGGAGGACAGCCCCGCCGTGGCCGACCCCGGGGCCCTCGTCGACCGGGTCGGCGACGCGGTCACCGATCTCACCGCGGCCACCCTCGCCGGCGCCCTGCGCGCCGTGGTCCGCGAGCAGTGGGGCGACACCCTGCCGACGAGGTTCGCCGTCATCGGCATGGGCCGCTTCGGCGGCCACGAGCTGGGCTACGGCTCCGACGCGGACGTCCTGTTCGTGCACGAGCCGCGGGAAGGGGTCGACGACCAGGAGGCGGCACGCGCCGCGAACGCCGTGGTCGGCGAGATACGGCGGCTGCTCCAGCTGCCGTCCGCCGACCCGCCGCTGCTCATCGACGCCGACCTGCGCCCGGAGGGCAAGAGCGGCCCCCTCGTGCGCACCCTCGCCTCGTACGAGGCGTACTACCGGCGCTGGTCGCTGGTCTGGGAGAGCCAGGCGCTGCTGCGCGCCGAGCCGATGGCCGGCGACGAGGACCTGGGACGGCGGTTCATCGAGCTCATCGACCCCCTGAGGTACCCGCCCGAGGGCCTGGGCGAGGACGCGGTGCGGGAGATCCGTCGTCTGAAGGCCCGTATGGAGACCGAACGCCTCCCGCGCGGCGCGGACCCGACGCTGCACGCCAAACTGGGCCGTGGCGGGCTCAGCGACGTCGAGTGGACCGTGCAGCTCCTCCAGATGCAGCACGGCTGGGCCGAGCCGGGGCTGCGCACCACCCGCACCCGCCAGGCGCTCGACGCGGCGCAGGCCGCCGGCCTGCTGTCCGTCGAGGACGCGCAGACCCTCGACGACGCGTGGGTTCTCGCCACCCGGGTGCGCAACGGCGTGATGCTGGTCCGCGGCCGGGCGGGCGACACCTTCCCCTCGGACGGCCGGGAACTGGCCGCGGTCGGCCGCTACCTCGGCTACGGCACCGGCCCCGACGGGAACGGCGGGTCCGGTCACTCCGGCGACATGCTGGAGGCCTACCGCCGGACGACGCGCCGCGCACGTGCAGTGGTGGAGCAGCTGTTCTACGGGGCGTAGGCCGCGCCGGCCCGCCTGGCGGGCCTTGGGGGCGGGGGCCTCGTGCGAGGCGTCCGGTTCCGGCGGCCCGGGCCGTGCGACAACGCACGGTTCCCGCCATGGCTCCCGCGCGGAGCGTCTGCCTGTCGGCAGAGTGCTCCGGCCGGCCCCTGGTCGGGGGACAGGGCCGACCGGAGCCCCGGCCTCGTGCGGGAGGAGCCCCGGGCCTGTGCCGTGTGGGCGTCCTGGTCTCGTGGGGGCCCTGTGCCGCGTGCGGGTCCTGGTCTCGTGGGGGCCCGTGCCGAGTGCGGGTCCTGGCCATGGGCGAGAGCCCCCGTACCGCGTGCGGGTTCTCTGGCCCGGGCCGGTACGCGACCCGACGCCGTCCTCGGTCCCGGTGCCGTGGCCTCGGCCGGCTGGACGACACACCGGCGGCACGGCGCCCCGACACCTCGACCGTCGCCGAAAGGTCCCTGCCGGAACCGGTCGACCTCGACGTCGCGTGGAACGTCTGCCGCTCGGCTCCGGGGGCGATCCGGGTGGCCGCGAGGCGGCCCGCAGCCCCGATGAACCGGCCTTCAGGCCGCCCGCGAGCCCCTGGCGGGCGGCTCCCGGCAGGCCGGATCGGACCCGGCGGCTTACGCTGAGATTCGTGATCTTCCGGCAGCCCGGGCTGCCATCACGGCCCTGCCCCCGGGTTGCCCCGACCACCGTGCCGAAGGGCGTCATGGACCGAAGCCGTTCTCACCTGGGGCATCCGGGCCCTGAGCGTTCCTGGGCGGGCGGGGTCCCGCCGGAGCGGGTGCACCTGGCGCTCCTCGGCGGGTTCTCCCTGGCGATCGGGGAGGAGCCGGTGACGGTGCCGCCCGCGTCGGAGCGGCTGCTCGCCTTCGTGGCGATCTCGTGCCGGGGCGCCGTTCCCCGCGCGCTGGTCGCGGGCAGCCTCTGGCCCGAGGTGTCCGAACGCTGCGCCTATGCGAACCTCCGGTCGGCGCTGGCCCGCCTCCAGCGCCCCGGCCGGGCCGCCCTGGGGGTCAGCGCCACGACCGTCCGGCTGGCTCACGGGGTGAGCGTGGACTTCCACCGGGCCCGCGCACTGGCCCACCACGTGCTCGACCCCGGCACACCCGCCGAGGACCCGCGACGAGGTGCCGAGACAGTGCTGGACCTCTCCGCCGATCTGCTGCCGGGCTGGTACGAGGACTGGGCGCTCCAGGAGGCGGAGGCCTGGCGGCAGCTGCGCACCTACGCCCTGGAGAAGCTGGCCGGGGACTTCCTGTCCTCGGGGCGCCTCGCCGAGGCGGTCACCGCCGCCTACACGGCCGTACGCGCCGATCCGCTGCGGGAGAGCAGCCAGGAGACGCTGATCCGCGCCCACCTGGCGGAGGGCAACGCCACCCAGGCGCTCCAGGATTTCGAGCGCTATGCGCGCCGGCTGCGCACCGAGACCGGGCTGCGGCCCTCCGCGCGGCTGCGAAGGCTGGTGCACGGGATGCCGTCCGCCAAGACCGGCCCACGGTGACGAACGGGAGTGCAGACGGGGGTCCGGGGCGTCTCTCCGCCCTTCGCCCCGGGGCCGTCTCCACCGTCCGCACGGCCCCGCCCCGGTCAGCGGGCGTTCAGATAGATCTGCGGGGACCAGTTCGAGCAGAGGAGGCGTTGGCCGCCTCCCTCGGCCGGCACGTTCGCGCACGCCCGGACCTTGAAGTTCCAGTCTCCGGCGGCGGCGTCGTGGAGCGTCCAGACCCGGCGTTCCCCGATGGTCAGCCGGCGTGTCTGCCAGCCGTGTTGCCCGGGGGCGACGAAGCGCACCTCGTAGTGCGTGTAGTGCAGGAAGCCGGTCCCGGAGTAGCCGCCGTAGTAGAGCCGCACCTTGCGGGGGCAGGTGTCGAAGCGGGCGCCGATGTACGGGCTCTTGGCCCACTGGTACTTCGGCGGTTCGCCGCCGGTGTTCGTGCCGCCGCCGGGCGGGAAGCCGAAGCGCGGAGGACGGGTGACGCAGAGGGTCGCCGGATTGCGCTCCGGCGTCACCGTGGTTCCCTCCGTACCGGCTGCTGCCGCGCCGGGCGCGAGCAGCATGCCTGCCGGCAACAGGGTCGCTGCGCAGGCCGCGGTGATCGAGCGGCGCCATCGGGGGAGTCGCATGGTCGCTCCGTTCTCCCGGGTGGGGGGGTCGCCGGACACGGCCGAGTCTCCCGGAACGGCCGTGGCACCGGCGTGACGGCGGTGCGACGACGGTGCGACGGCAGCGCGACCGCGGGTGGCGCCCGTCAGGCCGCGCTGGGTTCCCCGGCCCGTTCCGCGGGCACGGAGGAACGGGCGGTACCCGGCAAGAGGACCGTCTTCGGGAGCCGGTGCGCGTGTGATCCGTACCAGGCGAACGACACGGCGTAGCCGAACCCGAGGCAGAGCATGCCGCCCACCGCGTCGAGCCAGAAGTGATTGGCGGTGGCGACGATCACGACGAGCGTGAGGGCCGGGTACAGCAGTCCGAGGATCTTCGCCCAGGGCGCCGACGCGAGGGCGAAGACGGTGAGGCCGCACCACAGCGACCAGCCGATGTGCATCGACGGCATGGCCGCGTACTGGTTCGACATGTTCTTGAGGTTGCCCGAGGCCATCGAACCCCAGGTGTGGTGGACCAGGACCGTGTCGATGAACTTCTCGCTGGTCATCAGCCGGGGCGGCGCGAGCGGGTACAGGTAGTAGCCGAGCAGGGCGACGCCGGTCGTGGAGAAGAGGACCAGCCGGGTCGCGGCGTAGCGGCCGGGGTGGCTGCGGAAGAGCCATACGAGGACGCCGATGGTGACCACGAAGTGCAGGGTGGCGTAGTAGTAGTTCATCGTCACGATGAGCCACGTCACGGAATCCGCCGCGTGGTTGACGGTCTTCTCGAACGCTATGCCGAGCCGCTGCTCGGTCTCCCAGATCCAGTCCGCGTTCGCCAGCGCCTTCGCCTTCTGCTCGGGCACGGCGTTGCGGATCAGGGAGTAGATCCAGTAGCTCACCGCGATGAGCAGGATCTCGAACCACACGCGGGGGCGGCGGGGGGCGCGCATCCGGCGGAGTATCGGATTGTGGTGTTCTGTCTCTTCTTCCTCGCCCATCATGGGTGATGTGGCGGCCGTCCGGCCCTCGAGAGTCTTCACGGTCGCTTCACCCATAGGCGCAGAGTCTGCCAGATGCGCACCATCCTCCTGATCATCCCCCGGGAGGGTCTTGGGAGGCCGCGGTCCGTCCTGGGGACTACACGGTTACCGGCGGTCCGGCGGTCCGGCGGGACGCCGGCCGCCGTCGCGAAGCAGCCGCACAAAGCAGCGCACAAGGCCACCGCCACAAGGCCACGTCACGGAGCCGCCGTCACGGAGCCGCCGTCACGGAGCCGCCTCACAGCCCCCGGCCCGCCGCGGTGGAGCCGCGCACCACCAGCTCCGGCATGAAGACGAACTCGCTGGGCGGCGCGGGGGTCCCACCGATGTCCTCCAGCAGGGCACGGACCGCGGCCTGCCCCATCGCGGTGACCGGCTGCCGGATCGTGGTGAGCGGCGGGTCGGTGAACGCTATGAGGGGCGAGTCGTCGAAGCCGACCACGGAGACGTCCCGCGGGACTTCCCGGCCGGACTGGCGGGCCGCGCGGATCGCGCCGAGCGCCATCATGTCGCTGGCGCACACCACGGCCGTACAGCCGCGGTCGATCAGCGCGGCGGCCGCGGCCTGACCGCCCTCGAGGCTGTAGAGGGAGTGCTGGATCAGCTTCTCGCACTCCTCGGGGGCGAGCCCGAACCGGTCCCGGATGGCGGCCGTGAAACCCTCGATCTTGCGCAGGACGGGAACGAACCGCTTGGGTCCGACGGCCAGCCCGATCCGGGTGTGGCCGAGGGACGCGAGATGGGTGACGGCCAGCCGCATCGCCGCCCGGTCGTCGGGTGAGATGAACGGCGCGTGGACGTCCGGCGCGTAGCCGCCGACGAGGACGAACGGGACGCCCTGGCCCCGCAGCTGCTCGTACCGGCTCATGTCGGCCGTGGTGTCGGCGTGCAGCCCGGAAACATAGATGATGCCCGATACGCCCCGGTCCACCAGCATTTCGGTGAGTTCGTCCTCGGTGGAGCCGCCGGGAGTCTGGGTGGCGAGCACCGGGGTGTAGCCCTGGCGGGTCAGCGCCTGCCCGATCACCTGGGCCAGCGCGGGAAAGATGGGGTTCTCCAGCTCGGGGGTTATGAGCCCGACAAGGCCCGCGCTGCGCCGGCGGAGCTTTACCGGACGTTCGTAGCCGAGCACGTCGAGTGCGGCCAGCACGGATTCACGGGTGGCCGTGGCAACACCCGGCTTGCCGTTGAGTACGCGGCTGACCGTGGCTTCGCTGACCCCCGCCTGGGCTGCGATGTCGGCAAGCCGAGCGGTCATGGGATTGGACTGTACCGGTCGCATGTCAGATTGCCCACCACGTGCAGGATTCGGCCGGAAGGTGAACCGGTCCGGGAGTGAACCCCGGAGCCTCCGAGGCGAGCAGCAGACGGCCGGGCACCGGCAGCGCCACCGGGGAGTCCGAGGTGTTGAGGACGCAGAGAAGTCCTTCACGGCGGAAGGACAGCACGCCCTCGGGGGCGTCCACCCAGGTCACCGCATCGCCCGCACCGAGACCCGGGTGCTCGCGCCGCAGCCGGAGGGCCGCGCGGTACAGCTCCAGGGTGGAGCCCTCGGCGCCGGTCTGCGCCTCCACGCTCAGGCCGGCCCAGCCGTCGGGCTGGGGCAGCCAGCTGCCACCGCTGCCGAAGCCGTACGAGGAGCCCTCGCGGGTCCACGGGATCGGCACCCGGCAGCCGTCGCGGAAGCCGTCCTGTCCTTCGGCACGGAAGAACGACGGGTCCTGCCGCATCTCGTCCGGCAGGTCGGTGACCTCGGGAAGTCCCAGTTCCTCGCCCTGGTAGAGGTATGCGGAGCCGGGCAGCGCCAGCATCAGCAGGGCCGCGGCCCTGGCCCTGCGCAGCCCGGAGGGGCCGTCGCCGTAGCGGGTGGTGTGGCGGACCACGTCGTGGTTGGACAGCACCCAGGTGGTGGGGGCGCCCACGGACGCGGTGGCGGCCAGCGAGTCGTCGATGACCCGGCGCATCGAGGCCGCGTCCCAGGGGCAACGCAGGAACTGGAAGTTGAACGCCTGGTGCAGCTCGTCGGGCCGTACGTACAGGGCGAGCCGCTCGGGGGAGGGGGCCCATGCCTCGGCGACGCCGATCCGCTCGCCCCCGTACGCGTCGAGGAGGCGGCGCCACGAGCGGTGGATCTCGTGGACCCCGTCCTGGTCGAAGAACGGCAGCACCTGGGAGCCGATGAGCTTGGCCTGCTCGCGGGCGCCGATGTCGGGGAGCCCGGCGGCCTTGACCATGCCGTGCGCGACGTCGATACGGAACCCGTCGACGCCCAGGTCCAGCCAGAAGCGCAGCACGGACGCGAACTCCTCGTGCACTTCGGGGTGGTCCCAGTTGAGGTCGGGCTGCTCGGGCGCGAAGAGGTGGAGGTACCACTGCCCGTCCGCGGTCCGGGTCCACGCCGGGCCGCCGAAGACGGACTCCCAGTCGTTGGGCGGCAGTTCACCGTGCGCGCCGCGGCCGGGGCGGAAGTGGTAGCGCCCGCGTGCGCCCCCGCCGTCCCGGTCGGCGAGGGCCTCCAGGAACCACGGGTGCCGGTCGGAGGTGTGGTTGGGGACGATGTCGACGATCACCCGCAGGCCCAGGGAGTGGGCGGTGCGCACCAGATCGTCGGCGTCGGAGAGGTCCCCGAAGAGCGGGTCGACCGCGCGGTAGTCGGACACGTCGTATCCGCCGTCGGCCTGCGGGGAGGCGTAGAAGGGGGTGAGCCAGACGGCGTCCACGCCCAGTGCGGCGAGGTGCGGCAGCCGCTCGCGGACCCCGCGCAGATCGCCGACGCCGTCGCCGTCGCTGTCCGCGAAGGAGCGCACGTACACCTCGTAGATGACGGCGTCGCGCCACCAGGGCTCGCGGCGGGCGGGAGGCGGGACGGCCTCGTTCCGCGGTGCGGCGACGGTGCTGAGCTCCTGCGTCATGGAGGTCCCTCTCGTATGCGGATCAAACCGTATGCGGACAGAACTGGTCACGGCGGGATCAACGCCTCTGCGTTCCGACGGTAACAGTGCTGAAAGTCCTTGCGGAAGGGCTTGCAGCGGTGTCGACGTGCTTCCGGTAGCGGTCGTCGCACCCTTGACAAGGTGCCGAACGGCAACCGTGAGGACACGTGGATGTAACGATCCCGCGAGTTTGCAGAAAGTTCTCGCAAGGTCTTTCGGTCTTCTTTCAGCCTTGTTACGTTCACCGACGAATCGGAGCCGTGACGGAGCGGCACCCGTTGAAGGAGTTCACATGCGACGTGGCATAGCGGCCACCGCTCTGGTCGCGACCCTCGCCCTCGCAGCGACGGCTTGCGGCGGCGGCGACAGCGACAGCGGTGACAAGAAGAGCACCGGCGAGCTCTCCGGCACCGTCACCTGGTGGGACACCTCGACCGTCGGCAGCGAGGACAAGGTCTTCAAGAAGCTCGCCGAGGGCTTCACCAAGCTGCACCCGAAGGTCAAGGTCGAGTACGTCAACGTGCCGTTCGGCGAGGCGCAGAACAAGTTCAAGAACGCCGCCCAGTCCGGCTCCGGCGCCCCCGACGTCATCCGCTCGGAGGTCGCCTGGACCCCCGACTTCGCCAACCTCGGCTACCTCGCCCCGCTGGACGGCACGGCCGCCCTCAAGGACGACGCCGACTTCATGAAGCAGGCCGCGGCCAGCACCAAGTACAACGGCAAGACCTACGGCGTTCCGCAGGTCATCGACTCCATGGGCATCTTCTACAACAAGAAGATCTTCAAGGAGGCCGGCGTCGAGGTGCCCAAGAGCATCGACGAGCTGAAGACCGTCTCCAAGACGATCAAGGACAAGACCGGCAAGACCGGCCTCTACCTGCGCGGCGACGACGCTTACTGGTTCCTCTCCTTCCTCTACGGTGAGGGCGGCGACCTGGTCGACGCCAAGAACAAGCAGGTCACCGTCGACGGCCCGGCCGGTGTCAAGGCCTTCAACGTGGTCAAGGACCTGGTCTCCTCCGGTGCCGCCAAGACCGACGCCACCGACGGCTGGAACAACATGCAGTCGGCCTTCAAGGACGGCAAGGTCGCGATGATGATCAACGGCCCGTGGGCCGTGGCCGACACCTACGCCGGCAAGGAGTTCGCCGACAAGGCCAACCTCGGCATCGCTCCCGTCCCCGCCGGCTCCGCCGGCCAGGGCGCCCCGCAGGGCGGTCACAACCTCGCGGTCTACGCCGGCTCCAAGAACCTGGACGCCTCGTACGCCTTCGTCGAGTACATGACCTCCGTCGAGTCCCAGACCCAGGTCACCAAGGAGCTCAGCCTGCTCCCGACCCGCACCTCCGTCTACACCAAGCCGGACGTCACCGGCAACGAGATCGTCGGCTTCTTCAAGCCGGTCGTCGACAAGGCCGTCGAGCGTCCCTGGATCCCCGAGACGGGCAGCCTGTTCGAGCCGCTGAAGACGGAGTACACCAAGGTCCTGACCGGCCAGGCCGCTCCGGACGCCGGTGCAAAGGCGGCCGGCGAGGCCTACCGCAAGCTCCTCAAGGGCTGGAAGTAAGAGGAAGGCAGGCCGACTGAAGATGGCTGTGGACACCAGCAGCCGGTCGGTGGCGAAGGCCGCGGGCGACGACGTCGCCCGCGGCCGGAGCCGCAGCACCGGTAATCCCCCCGGGAAGCTCCGCCGTTCCCTCAGCACCCACTGGTACGCCTGGACGATGGTCGCCCCCGTGGTGGTCGTGATCGGCGTGATCATCGGCTATCCGCTGGTCCGCGGCATCTTCCTGTCGCTCACGGACGCCAACGAGCGGAACGTCGAACGCTCCATCGGCGTCAACCAGATCCCCGCGAGCTACAAGTTCGTCGGGGCCGACAACTATGTCGACGCGATCACCGGCAGCCAGTTCCTCGCCACCCTGGGGTGGACCCTCGTGTGGACCGTCTCGTGCGTGTCCGTCACCTTCGGCCTCGGCCTCGCCCTGGCCAACATCCTCAACCGGAAGATGGCCGGCCGCTCCGTCTACCGGATGCTGCTGATCCTGCCCTGGGCCGTCCCCGGCTTCGTGTCCGTCTTCGCCTGGCGGTTCCTCTACAACCAGGACAACGGCCTGCTCAACAAGATCCTCGCGGGCGGCGGCATCGACGCCGTGCCGTGGCTGAACGACCCCTCCTGGGCCAAGTTCTCGGTGATCGCCGTCAACGTCTGGCTCGGCGTGCCGTTCATGATGGTCGCCCTGCTGGGCGGCCTCCAGTCCATTCCCGGCGAGCTGTACGAGGCCGCCGAGATGGACGGTGCGAACGCCTGGCAGCGCTTCCGCCACATCACCATGCCCGGACTGCGGTCCGTCAGCACCACGGTGATCCTGCTCAGCACCATCTGGACCTTCAACATGTTCCCGGTGATCTTCCTGCTCACCCGGGGCGGTCCCGGCGAGGCCACCCAGATCCTCGTCACCCAGGCGTACAAGTTCTCCTTCGAGATCAGCCCGCGCGACTACGCGCAGAGCTCCACCTGGGGCGTGCTGATCCTCGTCCTCCTGATGCTCTTCGCCGCTGTCTACCAGCGAGTCCTCCGCAAGCAGGGAGAAACCTGGTGACCACCGCGACCCCTGACGCCCCGCTGCGCGGCCGCCGCTCGCCGCTCGCCTCCGTCGGACTGCACGCCACCCTCCTGGTGGCCTCCGTGATCGCCGTCTTCCCGGTGCTCTGGGTCTTCCTGACCTCCATCAAGCCCGCGAAGTACGCGACCACGACCGACTTCTTCAAAGAGACGACCTTCGAGAACTACACCGGGCTGCTGAACGACACCCCGTTCCTCACCTGGTTCGCCAACTCGCTGCTGGTCGCCGGGCTCACCACCGTCCTCGGCGTGTTCGTCTCCGCCACCACCGGCTACGCGGTCAGCCGCTTCCGCTTCCCCGGCAAGCGCGGACTGATGTGGACCCTGCTGGTCACCCAGATGTTCCCGGTCGCCGTCCTCATCGTGCCGATCTACAACATCATGGCCGGAATGGGCCTGCTCAACGAGCCGGCCGGCCTGGTCATCACCTACCTGACCATCGCCGTGCCGTTCTGCGCGTGGATGATGAAGGGCTTCTTCGACACCATCCCGCGCGAGATCGACGAGTCCGGCCAGGTCGACGGCCTGACCCCGTTCGGCACCTTCTGGCGGCTGATCCTGCCGCTGGCCCGGCCCGGCATCGCGGTCACCGCCTTCTACTCCTTCATCACCGCCTGGGGCGAGGTCGCCTACGCCTCCGCCTTCATGGTCGGCGACGAGAACCTCACCCTCGCGGGCGGCCTGCAGAAGTTCGTCAACCAGTACGGCGCCCAGTGGGGACCGATGACCGCGGCCTCGGTGCTCATCGCCGTCCCCGCCGCGATCGTCTTCCTGCTCGCCCAGCGCCACCTGGTGACCGGCGTCTCGGCGGGCGCGGTCAAGGGCTGACCGAGGCCGCCCCCCCCCGGGGGCAGGCCCCGCCCGACCACCCGCACAGCCGCACCCCGTACGAGAGCGGCGCCGGTTCCTGACCCCGGCGCCGCTCCTCCACCCCCCTAGACATCCAGGGATGACATGACCCAGCACCTCGCTGCTCCCACCGACCCCACCAGTGGCACCCACACCGGCTGGTGGCGGGACGCGGTGATCTACCAGGTCTATCCGCGCAGCTTCGCCGACGGCAACGGTGACGGCATGGGCGATCTCCCGGGGGTGCGCAGCAGACTGCCCTACCTCAAGGACCTGGGCGTGGACGCCGTCTGGCTCAGCCCCTTCTACGCCTCCCCGCAGGCCGACGCCGGCTACGACGTCGCCGACTACCGGGCCATCGACCCCATGTTCGGCGACCTGCACGACGCCGACGGCCTGATCCGCGACGCCCACGAACTGGGCCTGCGGATCATCGTCGACCTGGTGCCCAACCACTCCTCCGACCAGCACGAGTGGTTCAAGCGCGCCCTCGCCGAGGGGCCCGGCTCCGCGCTTCGCGACCGCTACCACTTCCGCCCCGGCAAGGGCGAGAACGGTGAACTCCCGCCCAACGACTGGGAGTCCATCTTCGGCGGCCCCGCCTGGACCCGCACCACCGACCCGGACGGCACGCCCGGCGACTGGTACCTGCACCTGTTCGCGCCCGAGCAGCCCGACTTCAACTGGGAGCACCCGGCCGTCGCCGACGAGTTCCGCTCCATCCTGCGCTTCTGGCTCGACATGGGCGTCGACGGCTTCCGCGTCGACGTCGCCCACGGCCTGGTCAAGGCCGCCGGCCTGCCCGACCTCGGCGGCAGCGACCAGCTCAAGCTGCTCGGCAACGACGTCATGCCGTTCTTCGACCAGGACGGCGTCCACGAGATCTACCGCTCCTGGCGCCGCATCCTCGACGAGTACCCCGGCGAGCGCATCGCCGTCGCCGAGGCCTGGACCCCCACCGTCGAGCGCACCGCCAACTACGTCCGCCCCGACGAGCTGCACCAGGCCTTCAACTTCCAGTACCTGGGCACCCACTGGGACGCCGCCGAGCTGCGCTCCGTCATCGACGGCTCGCTCGCCGCGATGCTGCCCGTGGGCGCCCCCACCACCTGGGTGCTGTCCAACCACGACGTCACCCGGCACGCCACCCGGTTCGCCAACCCGCCGGGCCTCGGCACCCAGCTGCGCGACCAGGGCGACCGTGAACTCGGCCTGCGCCGGGCCCGCGCCGCCACGCTGCTGATGCTGGCGCTGCCCGGCTCGGCGTACGTCTACCAGGGCGAGGAACTGGGACTCCCGGACGTCACCGACCTGCCGGACGAGGTGCGGCAGGACCCGTCGTTCTTCCGCGCAGCCGGTCAGGACGGCTTCCGGGACGGCTGCCGGGTGCCGATCCCGTGGACCCGCGAGGGCTCCTCGTACGGCTTCGGCAGCGGCGGCAGCTGGCTCCCGCAGCCCGACAGCTGGGCCGGCCTGAGCGTGGAGGCGCAGACCGGCGCCGAGGGCTCCACCCTGGAGCTGTACCGGGCCGCGCTGACCGTCCGTCACGAGCACCCCGGCCTCGGTGCGGGCGACGCGGTGACCTGGCTGGACGCCCCCGAGGGCGTGCTGTCCTTCGCCCGCGGCCACGGCTTCCGGTGCGTCGCCAACACCACCGGCGAGCCGGTGCGGATACCCCTGTCCGGGCGCGTACTGGTGGCCAGCTCCCCCGTCGAGGTCACCGACGGCGTCGCCGTCGTGCCGGCCGACACCGCTGTGTGGTGGACGGTGTGACCGTTCCCCGGCCGAGGGGGCCCCTTCCGGCGGCCCCCCGGCTCACGGACATCGCCGCACAGGCCTCCGTCAGCGAGGCCACGGTCAGCCGTGTCCTCAACGGCAGGCCCGGTGTCTCCACGCCGACCCGGCAGCGGGTGCTCGCCGCCCTCGACATCCTCGGCTACGAGCGGCCCGTGCGACTGCGGCGGCGCAGCGCCGGACTCGTCGGGCTGGTGGTGCCCGAACTGACCAACCCGATCTTCCCGGCGTTCGCGCAGGTCATCGAGCAGGTGCTGGCGGGGCACGGCTACACGCCGCTGCTGTGCTGCCAGCAGCCCGGCGGGGCCACCGAGGACGAGCTGGTCGAGCAGCTGGAGGAGAGCGGCGTCGACGGGATCATCTTCCTGTCCGGACTGCACGCCGACACCTCGACCGACCCCGCGCGCTACGCCGCCCTGGCCGCGCGCCGGGTCCCCTTCGTGCTCGTCAACGGCTGCAACGAGCGGATCGACGCGCCCTTCGTGTCGCCCGACGACCACATGGCGATGCGGATGGCCGTGCACCATCTCGCGGAACTGGGGCACGAGCGGATCGGGCTGGCCGTCGGACCGCTGCGGTACGTGCCGTCACGCCGCAAGACCGAGGGCTTCCTCGACGCCCTGTCCCTCTGCCTGGGTCTCCCGCACCCCGAGGGCGAACGGTACGTGCGGCACACCCTGTTCAGCGTCGAGGGCGGCCACGCGGCCGCTCTCGGGCTGCTCGACCAGGGCTGTACGGGCATCGTCTGCGGCAGCGACATGATGGCGCTCGGAGTGATCCGGGCGGCCCGTGAGCGCGGTCTGGCCGTCCCGGCCGACCTGTCCGTGGTCGGCTTCGACGACTCCCCGCTGATCCCGTTCACCGATCCGCCGCTGACCACCGTGCGCCAGCCGGTGCAGGCGATGGCGTCGGCGGCGGTCGGCACCCTGCTGGAGGAGATCGGCGGCAGCCCGGTGCAGCGCACCGAGTTCGTCTTCCAGCCGGAACTGGTGGTCCGCGGCTCGACCGCCAGGCCCCGCTGACCCGGCTGCCGTGCCCCCGCGGCTCTGCAAATTCTTGCAGAAAGGTGTCGTGGAGACTTCCGCAGCGTGTCCAAACGGTTGACCGCGCAACGGTCTGCCCCTACGGTCACCAGCGCAACGATGCTTGCAGTTTTGCAGCAAGAACATTCAACGCCTCCCTGAGCCGCAGGAGGACTCAATGGCCAGAAGATCCCTGGCTGCCGCACTCGCCCTGGCGGCGGGTGCGGCGGTCGCGGTGATCGCGCCGACGGGGGGAGCCGCCCAGGCGGCCCCGCCCGGGACCAAGGACGTCACCGCCGTTCTCTTCGAATGGCGCTTCGACTCGGTCGCCAAGGCGTGCACCGAAACCCTGGGCCCTGCCGGATACGGATACGTGCAGGTCTCCCCGCCCCAGGAGCACATACAGGGCCCCCAGTGGTGGACCTCGTACCAGCCCGTCAGCTACCGCATCGCGGGCCGGCTCGGCGACCGCGCCGCCTTCACCGCCATGGTGAACACGTGCCACTCGGCAGGTGTGAAGGTCGTCGTCGACACCGTCATCAACCACATGGCCGCCGACTCCGGTACGGGCACCGGTGGTTCCTCGTACACCAAGTACAACTACCCCGGCCTGTACTCGTCCTGGGACATGGACGACTGCACCGCCGAGATCACCAACTACCAGGACCGGACCAACGTCCAGCACTGCGAGCTCGTCAAGCTCGCCGACCTCGACACCGGCGAGGAATACGTCCGCACCAGGATCGCCGGCTACATGAACGACCTGCTCTCGCTCGGTGTCGACGGCTTCCGCGTGGACGCAGCCAAGCACATGCCGGCCGCCGACCTCGCCGCCATCAAGGCGAAGCTCACCGACCCCGGCGCGTACTGGAAGCAGGAGGCCATCCACGGCGCAGGGGAGGCGGTCCAGCCCGACGAGTACCTCGGCAACGGCGACGTCCAGGAGTTCCGCTACGCACGCGACCTCAAGCGGGTCTTCCAGAACGAGAACCTCGCCTACCTGAAGAACTTCGGCGAGGGCTGGGGCCACATGCCCTCCGGCAAGTCCGCCGTGTTCGTCGACAACCACGACACCGAGCGCGTCGGCGACACCCTCAACTACAAGAACGGAGCCGACTACACCCTCGCCAGCGTGTTCATGCTGGCCTGGCCGTACGGGTCCCCGGACGTCCACTCCGGGTACGAGTGGACCGACAAGGACGCCGGCCCGCCGAACGGCGGTGCGGTGGGCGCCTGTTACACCGACGGCTGGAAGTGCCAGCACGCCTGGCGCGAGATCTCCTCGATGGTCGCCTTCCGGAACGTGGCCCACGGTCAGGGTGTCACGAACTGGTGGGACAACGGCGCGGACGCCATCGCGTTCGGCCGCGGCGACAAGGCGTACGTCGCCATCAACCACGAGACGTCCGCGCTCACCCGCACCTTCCAGACCTCGCTGCCCGCCGGCACCTACTGCGACGTCCAGAACGGCACCACCGTCACGGTGAACGGCTCCGGGCAGTTCACCGCGACGCTCGGCCCGAACACCGCGGTCGCCCTGCACGCCGGGGCCCGCAGCTGCGGCACCACCAGTGCCACCGGCGTGTCGTTCGGCGTCGAGGCCACCACCGTGCCCGGCCAGAACATCCACGTCACCGGCGACCACAGCGCCCTCGGCAACTGGAACACCGGCACCGCACCCAAGCTCGACCCGGCGTCCTACCCGGTGTGGAAGCTCGACGTCGGCCTCCCCGCCGGCACGTCGTTCGCCTACAAGTACGTCCGCAAGGACGCCAACGGCAACGTCACCTGGGAGAGCGGCGCCAACCGCACCGCCACCGTCCCGGCAAGCGGCAAGGTCGTCCTGGCCGACACCTGGCGGCCCTGACGGCCCGCCGCGGGAACCCCGAGCGGCACCCGCCGGAAACCCCCGCCGCACACCCCCGCCCGTAGATCCGGCCACGGGTCACGGGCGGGGCCCATGACGGCCGCTCCGCGCGCGAACCGACCCCGCCGCGCGCGGAGCGGCGACCATCCCCGTACTCGCACGGCACCCTCTCAAGGAGAGCCCCTGTGATACCTCCCCCGCGCGGCCGCCGCAGAGCGACCGCGGCCACGCTGGCCGCCGCCCTGTGCGCGGCGCTCGCGCCCGCCGTACCGGCCACGGCCACGACCCGGCCGCCCGCGCCCCCGTCCGACGCGAAGCTCGCCGCACAGCCCGCCCGGCACGATCTGACGCGGGAGCAGTTCTACTTCGTGCTGCCCGACCGGTTCGCGAACGGCGAGCGCGCCAACGACCGCGGCGGACTGACCGGTTCACGGCTGAGGACCGGCTACGACCCCACCGACAAGGGCTTCTACCAGGGAGGCGACCTCAAGGGACTCACCGAGCGCCTCGACTACATCAAGGGCCTCGGCACCACCGCCATCTGGCTGGCGCCCATCTTCAAGAACCAGCCCGTGCAGGGCGAGGGCGACAAGGCCTCGGCCGGCTACCACGGCTACTGGATCACCGACTTCACCCAGGTCGACCCGCACTTCGGCACCAACGCCGACCTGGAGAAGCTGATCGACCGCGCCCACGCCAAGGGCATGAAGGTCTTCTTCGACGTCATCACCAACCACACCGCCGACGTCGTCGACTACAAGGAGAAGTCGTACGGCTACCTCTCCAAGGGCGCCTTCCCCTACCTGACCAAGGACGGCGTCCCCTTCGACGACGCCGACTACGCCGACGGCAGCAAGCCGTTCCCCAGGACGGACCCGGACTCCTTCCCGCGCACGCCCGTCGTGCCCGAGGAGAAGAAGAACCTCAAGGTCCCGTCCTGGCTCAACGACCCCACGATGTACCACAACCGGGGCGACTCGACCTTCGCCGGCGAGTCCGCCGGCCACGGCGACTTCGTCGGGCTCGACGACCTGTGGACCGAGCGTCCCGAGGTCGTCGAAGGCATGGAGAAGATCTACCAGCGCTGGGTGCGCGACTTCGACATCGACGGCTTCCGCATCGACACCGTCAAGCACGTCAACACCGAGTTCTGGACCCGGTGGGCCACCGCGCTCGACGCGTACGCCGCGAAGCAGGGCCGCGACGACTTCTTCATGTTCGGCGAGGTCTACTCCGCCGACCCGGCCGTCACCGCGCCGTACGTGACCCGGGGCAGGCTCGACGCCACCCTGGACTTCCCGCTCCAGGACGCCGCCCGCGGCTACGCCTCGCAGGGCGGCTCCGCGGCCAGGCTCGCCCAGCTGTTCGCCCAGGACTACCGCTACACCACCGACAAGGCCAACGCCTACGAGTCGGTGTCCTTCCTCGGCAACCACGACATGGGCCGCTTCGGCACCTTCCTGAAGCAGGACAACGCCAAGGCCGACGACGCCGAGCTGATCAAGCGCTACGGGCTCGCCAACGAGCTGATGTTCCTCTCCCGGGGCAACCCGGTCGTCTACTACGGCGACGAGCAGGGCTTCACCGGAGCGGGCGGCGACAAGGACGCCCGCCAGACCCTCTTCGCGTCCCGGACCGCCGACTACCTCGACGACGACCAGCTCGGCACCGACCGCACGCACGCCTCCGACGCCTACGACACGCGGCACCCGCTGTACCGGCAGATCGCCGCGCTGTCCGCGCTCACCAAGGCGCACCCCGCCCTGCGCGACGGCATCCAGACCGAGCGCCACGCCGCCGACGGACCGGGTGTGTACGCGTTCTCCCGTACCGACGCCAAGTCCCGGACGGAATACGTCGTCGCGCTGAACAACGCGACCGGGCCGAAGACCGTCGACATCCCGACCGGCTCCGCCGCCATGGCGTTCCACACCCTCCACGGCGGTTCGGGGACCGTCACCAGCGGCTCCGACCAGAAGATCCGCGTCACCGTTCCCGCGCTGTCCTCCCTGGTGCTCAAGGCGGCCGGCCCGCTCGCACCCCCCGCGGCCGAGCCGTCCGTCGCGCTCAAGGCACCCGCGGCCGGCGCGACCGGCACCGCCGAGATCACCGCGGACGTCGACGGCGGCGGCCTGAACCGGGTCGTCTTCGCCGCCTCGACCGGCAACGGAAAATGGCGGGTGCTCGGCTCGGCCGACCACGCCCCCTACAAGGTCACCCACCACATCGGCGCCGACGTGCCCGCCGGAACCCCCTTGCGCTACAAGGCCGTCGTCGTCGACGCCGCGGGCCGCACCGCAAGCGCCACGGCCGCCACGACCAGCGGCGCCCCCGCGGTCGAGCAGCCCCCGACCGCCGTCCAGCGCGACTACGCCGTCGTCCACTACAAGCGCCCCGCCGGGGACTACGCCGACTGGGGCCTCTACACCTGGGGCGACATCGCCGACGGCGAAGGGACCACCTGGCCGGCCGGCAAGCCGTTCACCGGCCGCGACGCCTACGGCGCCTTCGCCTACGTCAAGCTGAAGCCCGGCGCCTCCTCCGTCGGCTTCATCGCCGTCGACAAGAACGGTGTGAAGGACGTCGACGCGGACCGTTCGGTCGACCTCACCAAGACCGGCGAGGTGTGGATCGAGCAGGGCAAGCCGGAGGTGCGGAACACCGCTCCGGAAGGCGCCTACCCTCCCCAGGACACCGGGAAGGCGATCCTGCACTACAAGCGCCCCGACGGGAACCACACCGGCTGGGGTCTGCACACCTGGACCGGCGCGGCGAACCCCACCGACTGGTCCAAGCCGCTGGAGCCCGTACGCACCGACTCCTACGGCGCCGTCTTCGAGGTGCCGCTCGCGCCCGGGGCCACCTCGCTCAGCTACATCCTGCACAAGGGCGACGAGAAGGACCTGCCCGCCGACCAGTCCCTCGACCTCAAGGCCGTCGGCCACGAGGTGTGGCTGCTCGCCGGCCAGGAGAAGCACCTGCTCCCGCAGCCCAAGGGCGGCGGCGCGGCCCTGGACCTCACCAAGTCCCACGCGGTCTGGATCGACGCGGACACCCTCGCCTGGAAGGGCAGCGACGCCGCCGCCTCCACCCAGCTGCTCTACTCCCGCAACGGCTCGATCGCCGTCAAGGACGGGGCCCTCACCGGCGACGCCCGGTGGCTGCGCCTCACCAGGTCCGAGCTGACCGACGCGCAGAAGGCGCGGTTCCCGCACCTGAAGGACCACCCCGCCTACACCGTCGACCCGCGTGACCGGGACCGCGTCCGCGAGGCGCTGACCAGCCAGACGGTCGCCGCCCAGCGGGCCGCGAACGGCGCCGTCGTCACCGCCACCGGCGTGCAGATCGCCGGGGTCCTCGACGACGTCTACGGCGCGAAGGCGACCGGCGCCGCCCTCGGCCCGGTGTTCCGCAAGGGCCGCCCGACCCTGTCCGTCTGGGCGCCCACCGCACAGCACGTCGCCCTCGAACTCGACGGCAGGATCCTCCCGATGCGCCGCGACGACGCCACCGGCGTCTGGGCGCTCACCGGCCCGCCGAGCTGGCGCGGCAAGCCCTACCGGTACGCCGTGACCGTCTGGGCGCCGAGCGTCCGCAAGGTCGTCACCAACCGGGTCACCGACCCGTACTCCACCGCCCTCACCACCGACTCCGCGCGCAGCCTGGTCGTGGACCTGGCCGACCCGAAGCTCGCGCCCAAAGGCTGGGCCACGCTGAAGAAGCCGACCGCCGTCCCCCTGAAGGACGCACAGATCCAGGAACTGCACGTCCGCGACTTCTCGGTCGCCGACCGCACCTCGAAGCACCCCGGTGGCTACCTCGCCTTCACCGACCGCCGCTCCGCCGGCATGAAGCACCTCACCGCGCTGGCCGGGAACGGCACCTCCTACGTGCACCTGTTGCCCGCCTTCGACATCGGGACCATCCCCGAGAAGAAGGCGGACCAGGCCGCACCGGCCTGTGACCTCTCCCGCTTCGCCCCGGACTCCGAGGAACAGCAGGCGTGCGTCACCAAGTCCGCGGCCAAGGACGCGTACAACTGGGGCTACGACCCGCTGCACTACACCGTCCCCGAGGGTTCCTACGCCTCCGACCCCGAGGGCACCCGCCGCACGGTCGAGTTCCGGCAGATGGTGCAGGGGCTCAACGGCGCCGGACTGCGCACCGTCATGGACGTGGTCTACAACCACACCGTCGCCTCCGGCCAGGACGACAAGTCCGTCCTGGACCGCATCGTGCCCGGCTACTACCAGCGGCTGCTCGCCGACGGCAGCGTGGCCACCTCCACCTGCTGCGCCAACACCGCGCCCGAGAACACCATGATGGGCAAGCTCGTCGTGGACTCGGTCGTCACCTGGGCCAGGCAGTACAAGGTCGACGGGTTCCGCTTCGACCTCATGGGCCACCACCCGAAGGCGAACATGCTGGCCGTCCGCAAGGCCCTCGACGCCCTGACCGTGCGGAAGGACGGCGTCGACGGCAAGAGCATCGTGCTGTACGGCGAGGGCTGGAACTTCGGCGAGATCGCCGACGACGCCCGCTTCGTCCAGGCCACCCAGAAGAACATGGCCGGCACGGGGATCGCCACCTGCTCCGACCGGGCCCGGGACGCGGTCCGCGGCGGCGGCCCCTTCGACGAGGACCCAGGCGTGCAGGGCTTCGCCTCAGGCCTGTTCACCGAACCGAACGCGTCGAAGGCGAACGGCACCCCGGAGGAGCAGAAGGCCAGGCTGCTGCACTACCAGGACCTGATCAAGGTCGGTCTGTCCGGCAACCTCGCGTCGTACGCCTTCACCGACACCCGCGGCCGCAAGGTCAAGGGCTCCGAGGTGGACTACAACGGCGCCCCCGCCGGATACGCGGCCGCGCCCGGCGACGCCCTCGCCTACGCGGACGCCCACGACAACGAGACGCTGTACGACGCGCTCGCGTTCAAGCTGCCGTCCTCGGTGTCCGCGGCCGACCGCGCGCGGATGCAGGTCCTGGCCATGGCGACGGCCGCGCTGTCGCAGGGCCCGGCGCTCTCCCAGGCGGGCACCGACCTGCTGCGGTCCAAGTCGCTGGACCGCAACTCCTACGACAGCGGCGACTGGTTCAACGCGATCCACTGGGACTGCCGGGCGGACGCGGCGGCCAGCAACGGCTTCGGGCGCGGTCTGCCGCCCGCCGCCGACAACAGGGCCAAGTGGCCCTACGCCAAGCCGCTGCTCACCGCCGCCACGCTCACCCCGGGCTGCGCGGAGATCCGGGGCGCGTCCGCCGCGTACCGCGATCTGCTGAGGATCCGCACCACGGAACCCTCCTTCGGGCTCGGTTCCGCGGCGGAGGTGCAGTCCGAGCTGTCCTTCCCGCTGTCGGGCGAGGACGAGACCCCCGGCGTGATCACCATGCGCCTCGGCGACCTGGTCGTGGTCTTCAACGCCACGCCGCAGGAGCAGCGCCAGCGGGTCGCCGGCCTGGCGGGCGAGCCGTACGCCCTGCACCCGGTGCAGGCGGCCGGCGCCGACGCCACGGTCAAGCGGGCGTCCTACGAGCGGGAGTCCGGCACCTTCACCGTGCCCGCCCGTACCGTGGCCGTCTTCGAAGGGCACTGATCCGAACGGTCTCATATGAAATCTGACCGTTCCTGACTGTTCCCCGTCACGGGTGCAGAAGCATGGCTCGATGTGGGCCAGACTTGCACCTTGTGGCGGGGAACCTTCCGTTGGGCAACCTTCCGACGGAGACGACGAGCTTTGTGGGGCGCCGGGCCGAACTGGCCCGCATCGCCACCCTTCTCGATGAATTCCGGCTGGTCACGCTCACGGGCGTGGGCGGAGTCGGCAAGTCGCGGCTGGCCCTGCGGGCGGCCCGCCGCACGCAGGACGTACACACCGACGGCGTCTGGTGGGTCGAACTGTCCCCGCTGCGCGACCCCGCGCTCCTCGCGGCGACCGTCTCGGCGACCCTCGGAGTCGTCGACTGCACGCCCCGGCCCGCCACCGAGAACCTGTGCGCCTGGCTCGCCGACAAGCACCTGCTGCTCGTCCTCGACACCTGCGAGCACCTCGTCGACGCGTGCGCCCACCTGTCCACCGAACTGCTCCAGGCGGCGCCCCGGCTGACCGTCCTCGCGACCAGCCGCCAGTCCCTCGGGCCGGCCTGCGAACGCACGGTGGAACTGGAACCGCTGTCCCTCGGGACGGGACGCCGGGAGCGCGACGGACGCGGCGCATGGGTGCCCGGCCACCCGGGCGGCCCCGTCCGACGGCTCGCGCCGAGCGGCCTCGGCGGGGAGGGCGGTCCGGGTCGCGGGGAGGGGGGTCCAGGTCGCGGCGAGGGCGGTCCGGGGCGCAGCGAGGGCGGTCCGGGGCGGGTGGACGGGGCGGGTGATGCGGTGGCAGGGGGTGGGGGCGCAGGCGATGCGGTGGTGCGCGGCGGGGGACGGGGCTCACGCGATGCGGTGATCCGTGGCGGTGGCGGTGGCGCACGTGATGCCGGCGTACGTGACGAGGCGTATGGGGGAGGCGACGACCCTTCACGCTGGGATGACCCTTCTCGGCCGGACGACGCTTCACGCTGGGACGATCCTTCTCGGCCGGACGGTCCGAACGGCCACGAGGGTCCGGACGACGAGGGCTACGGAGGCGAAGCCCTCGCGCTGTTCCGGGACCGGGCGAGAGCCGCCGTACCCCGTATCTCCTTCGACGACCCGCGCCGTCGCGCCGCCGCCGCGGACGTGTGCCGCCGCCTCGACGGCATCCCCCTCGCCCTCGAACTCGCCGGTGCGCGGCTCCGCCTGTGGACCGTGGAGCAGCTCGCCGAACGCCTCGGTTCGCGCTTCGACGTGCTCTCCGACACCCGGACCGCCCGCCTCCCGCGGCACCGGACCATGCGCACCGCCATCGGCTGGAGCCACGAACTGTGCACCCCCCTGGAACGCCTCCTGTGGGCGAGGCTCTCCGTCTTCTCCGGACGCTTCGACCTCGCGGCCACGCGCGCCGTGTGCGCGGGAGGCCCGCTCTCCTCCTCCGCCGTCGGCCCGGCGCTCGACGGACTCGTCGACAAGTCGGTCGTACGCCACTGCACCCGTGACGGCCGTCCGCAGTACCGCATGCTCGACACCATCAGGGAGTACGGCCGCCAGTGGCTCGCCGAACTCGGCGAGGAACGCGCGGTCGCCGACCGGCACGCCCGGCACTGGCTGCACACCGCGCGCGTCGCCGAAGCGGAGTGGCTGGGCCCCGCCCAGCTCGAACGGTACGAGCAGTTCTCCGCGGAACGCGACGGGCTGCGCACCGCCATCGACCACCTGCTGGCCACGGACCCGCCGGCGGCCCTCGAACTCGCCGCGTCCCTCTGGTTCCTGTGGATCGCCTGCGGCCACCTGGGGGAGGGCCGTGGCCACCTCGAACGCGCCCTCGCCGCCTGTTCCGAACCGGGCCCGACACGCACCAAGGCCCTGTGGGCGCTCGGCGTCATCGCCCTCACCCAGGGCGACTCCTCCGAGGGCCGCGGGGCCGCCGCACTGTGCCGGGCCTCCACCGCCGCCCACGACGACGCCGAGGCACATCTGCGCGCGGCCCATCTGTCCGCGCTCGACAAGGCGATGCCCGGCGACGAGATCGCAGCGCTGGCCATCAGCGGCAGGGCGCTCGGCCCCTCGCCGTGGCCGGACCCGCCAGGACAGGAGCCCCTCGACGGCTCCGCCGCCCCCGGCTCCGCGGGCCGGCTGCTGTGCCGCCTCGTCCACGTCTACGCACAATTCGGGGTCGGCGCCTACGAGGAGGCCGCCCGTGAGGCGACCGCGCTGCACACCACGTGCACGGCGCTCGGCGACCGCTGGCTGCGCTCCTACGCCGACTACCTGCTCGCCCTCGCCCATCTGGCACTCGGCCACCCCGCCACGGCCGCCGGCCACGCCGGGGCCATGCTCAACGGCAAACGCCTGCTCGACGACAGCCTCGGCATCGCCATGGGCCTGGACGTCCTCGCCGCCGGCCTCGCCGCTCTGGGACGCGGAGAACAGGCAGCCCGCACACTCGGGGTCGCCCACGCGTACTGGCGCACCATCGGGCTCCCGCAGATGGGCGTCCCGCGGATGGGCGTGGTCCGCGAGGCCGCGGAACACCAGGCCCGCACAGCCGTCGGCGACGCGGCCTTCGACGCCGCGTACACGTCCGGACGGGCAGCGGAGCCCGGGGCGGGTCTCGACGAGGCGCTCGCGATGCTCGCAGGCCCCTGGGGGCTCGACGGGCCCCACGCGGCCCCGGGGTTACCGGACACCTTCTAGGCGACCGGACGCCGACCCAGGACTCCTCCTCCGCTCCGCCGGTGGCCCGAGGGGTCCTAGGGAAGCTCCGCGAGGCACAGAGTGAAAGCGCTTCGGGTTACGACACCCCCTGCGGGACCGGCGTTGTGGTCGCCGCGAGTGTGGCGAGCCGGCCCATGAGGTCCGCGAACAGCCCGTCCTCGGGCTCGTCCACGATGATCCGCCGCATGACGTCGGCCATCTCGGGGTCGTACGCCGCGCTCACCGCGGTGAGCGCGGCGAAGTCGTGCACCAGCTGGACCTCCAGCTCCGCACGCGGCACGCGCCGTCCGTCGAGCCAGATCAGTGCGGTCGTCTCCGCGAGCGCCACCCAGGACCGCACGACCAACTCCAGCCGCGGCGAGGCCTTCTCGACGCCCAGGTGCGAGAGGATCTGCTCGTAGGCGGCCCGCCGCACCTCGTCGATCATCGCGCTGGCGCGCGTCGACCCGACGGACGGTCCGCCGCGCATCAACGCGGAGAATCCGGGGCCGTGCTCCTCGACGAAGTCGAAGAACCGTCCCATCACCCGCAACAACCGCGTCCCGAGCGGGCCTTCGTGCGGCTCGTCGAACCGTCCGGCCAGCTCGTCGGCGGCGCGGCGCAAGGCCGCCTCGTAGAGGTTCTGTTTTCCGGGGAAGTAGTGGTACACGAGCGGTCGCGAGATGCCCGCGGCCGCCGCGATCTCGTCGATCGACACGTCTTCCGGTGATCGCCGGCTGAACAACTCCAGCGCCACACCGATCAGCTGCTGCCTGCGTTCCTCGACGCCCATCCTGCGGCGCACTCCGGTCGTCATGCGAACACCCTACCGATCTCCGCGCACCGATCGAGAGTGCCTACCTGTGAGTAACTTTGCCCGTGTAACGCCCCGTCTAAGGAGAATGCGGTGGCCTCAGCTTCTTGCATCCGTAACTAATTGCATGCTGAATCCCGTCGCGTGCATCGACCAATTGTTCGTAATGTGCCCCCTTGCGGTTACGCACACGACCATCACAACTGTGAAGGGCCTGGGGAGGTCCTTAGGGGGACGGGGACAGTCATGCCTGCGCACAAGCGAAGAGCGGCGCGCGCGATTGCCGTGCTGCTCGGCGGAGCACTCGTGTCGGGGGTGATCCCCTCGCTCACATATACCGCGGACGCAGCGGACTCCGCTGCGGTTCCCGTGGGGACGGCCGCCGGAACACCGGAACAGAACGCCTCCGCGAAGGCCGCCGCGTCGGGCGAGCCGGTCGAGGTGACCGAGGCGCGCACCGAGTACGCGACCACGATGGCCAACCCCGACGGCACGTTCACCCTGACCCAGGCCACCACCCCCCGCCGCGCGAAGGCCGAGGACGGCACCTGGCGCGCCATCGACACCACTCTGGAGCGCCGCGCCGACGGCAGCGTCGGACCGAAGAACGCCGCAGTGGACCTGTCCTTCTCCGGCGGCGGCGAGGGCTCGAACCTCATCCGGCTCGGACACGACAAGGGCACCATGGCCCTCGCCTGGCCCGGCAGGCTGCCGAAGCCCCGGCTGTCCGGTGACACCGCCACCTACCCCGACGTCCTCAAGGGCGTCGACCTCCGGCTCACCGCCACCGGCGAGGGCTACCGCGAAGTGCTCGTCGTGCACTCCGCCGAGGCAGCCGCCAACCCGCAGCTGAACCAGGTGTCGCTCACCGCGACCGGTGACGGACTGCGGATCGTCCCGGGCGCCGGAGGCGGGATGCGCGCCGTCGACGACAACGGCAACGCCGTGTTCTCCGGCCCGGCGGGACAGATGTGGGACTCGGCCGGTGACGGCTCCGGTGACCAGGCGGGCCCCCGGCCGCAACTGCTACGCGGCGCCCCGGACTCCGCGGCCCCCGCCGGCACCGCCACCACGCCCCCCGACGCCGCCGCCGAGGCCGACTCGGCCCGCCCGGGCCACGGCGACGCCAAGGCCGACCTGCCGGTCGAGGTCGAGGACGACAAGGTGACCGTCCGGCCCGACGTCGGCCTGCTGCGCGGCAAGAAGACCGTCTACCCGGTCTTCATCGACCCGCCGATGGGCCTGGACCTCCAGGAACGCACCGTGCTCTCCTCGGACGGCGACCGCTTCTGGGACTTCGACGGCGACTACGGCGTCGGCAACTGCAGCGTGTGGGGCCCGTACTACTGCGACAAGAACCACACCAACCGGATGTACTTCGAGTTCGCGCCGACCAGTCTGGCCGGCAAGTACGTCCTGGACGCCACCTTCCGCGCATACGAGACGTGGTCGTTCACCTGCGACGCCCGGTGGGTCGACCTGTGGCGCACCGACAACATCTCCGAGGGCACCCGCTGGCCCGGCCCGAAGCTCCTCGACCTGATGGTCGACGTGAACGTCTCCGCCGGCCGGGGCTCCAACTGCTCCCCCGAGCAGCCCGACAAGTGGATCGAGTTCCACGACAACCGCTCCGAGAGCGACGAGAACCTGGTCGCCACCACCCGCGCCCTCGCCGACGGCAGGATCAGCCGGCTGACGCTGATGCTGAAGGCCAAGGACGAGAGCGACGCGTCCGCGTGGAAGCGCTTCGACGACAACGCGGAACTGCAGATCGTCTACATCGCCAAACCCGGCGTGCCGGGGCTGAGCGTGCAGGATGGAGACGGCGGGCACTGGGACTGCGCGAAGTCCGCGGGCGACCCGCAGATCGTGACCCGTGAGAAGCCGGTGTTCCAGGCGAGCGTCCAGACCCTCGTGGCACCCAGGAAGGTCGACGAGCGCGGATCGCTCCAGGCCTACTTCACCGTCCAGCGACAGGCCGCCGACGGCAAGTGGGTCAACACCTACAGCGCCAACCGGCCCGAGAGCGGCGGCGACCCCGACGGCACCGTCCAGAACCTCGCGATGACGAGCGCCGTCGACGGAACGCTGTACCGCGTCTCGGCGCTCACCCAGTCCCACTGGTGGTACGGCGGCAAGACCGGAAGCCTTTCGTCGCCCTACCACTACTGGTGCTACTTCAAGATCGACACCACAGCGCCGAAGGTACCGAAAATCACGGCGGGAAGCCCCTACACCGAGTGCACGGCGACCACCTGCGCAGGCGCCGGCGGACCGGGACAGGCAGGAAGATTCACGTTCGCACCCAACGCCGCGGACACCGACGTGGTCGCCTACCGCTGGTATCTCGTCGGACAGGGCCGCGCCCATGAGGTGCCGGCGGATCCCAAGACCCGTACAGCGACGGACAAGGGTGTGACACCCGCGCTGGCAGGACCAGTGACCCTGGTAGTCCAGGCCAAGGACCTCCGCGAACGCTGGGGGGCGGCAGCCTCGTTCGTCTTCAAGGTTCAGCCGAAGGCCGGCGCGGTCGGCCGCTGGCGCTTCGCCGACAAGCCGGCGGACCCGGCCACCGTCGTGACGAAGGACACCGCTGTGGAAGGCGTCCGCCACGATGCCACCCTGGCGGGCGGAGCAGGCTGGTCGACGGCGGGCCGCCGGGGGAGCGGCGACTACTCGCTCGGACTGGACAGCGCCAACCCGGCCAGGCAACAGGCCTACGCCCAGACGCCCTCTGCGCCGTTGAACACGGCCGAATCCTTCACCGTGTCCGCCTGGGTCTACCTGACGGACGCCACGTCGAACCGCGTGGTGCTCTCCGCGCCCGGCGCCAACGACTCGGCCTTGACGCTGTACTACTCCTCCGGGCACAAGCGGTGGGTCTTCAACCGCAGAGCCCAAGACGTCAAGGGAGGAGCAGAGGTCCTCTCCCTCGGGGACACCGCGAACCCGCCGACCCGCGTGTGGACGCACCTGGCCGGTGTCTTCGACACCAAGGGAGACACCAGCAAAGCCAACGACACCATCCAGCTGTTCGTCAACGGACGGCCGCAGGGCTCGCCCGTCGTCGCCTCGACGGCGGCACCCGCCTATGAACCGTGGATGTCGACGAACGGCCTCCAGATCGGCCGGGGCAAGCACGACGGCGCCTTCGGCGACTACTTCCGCGGCGCGATCGACGAGGTCGCCGTCTGGCAGGGGGTCCTGAACGAGGGGGAAGTCCGCACAGAGGCCGACAAGGCGGGGGAGGACACCCCCTCGGTCGCCCTGGTCGCGAACTGGGACGCCGGTGCCTTCACCGGCACGGAGATCAAGGACTCCAGCGGCTACGGCCGCCCGGCCCTCGCGTTGTCCGCCAGTGGCGCGCAGGCAGGCGACGATGCCCTGCTGCTCGACGGCACGAACGGCTACGCCTCGGCGGCCGGCCCGGTGATCGACGAGAAGGGCTCGTTCACCGTCACCGCACGGGTGCGGCTCGACAAGGCTGCACTGTCCGCCAAGCCGGTCGGCTACCGGGCGATGGTCTTCGGCCAGCCGACGGCAGCGGGCGGGGAATCGTCGTGGGCGCTGTGGGCGGAGAAGGTCGCTGCGGACGCCTATGTGTGGCGTTTCGGGCGTACGGCGGTCGACGGGGCCGGAAAGGTCGTCGACACGGCATCCGTCCCCTCCGAGGAGATGGCTGAGCCTGACACCTGGGTGCAGGTAACGGGTGTCTTCCAGGCCGGTGAGAAAGCCGAGGGTGGCGGTTTCGGCAAGACCCGCCTGTATGTGGGCCGCGCCGACCAGGCCCCCAGGGACAAGGCCGAGTTCCTGAATCCTGGCCAAGGTGCCGGTGCCCTGTCCGCGGGCCGCGGCTCCGCCGTCGGCAGCACTGGGCACCACCTGCCTGGTGCGCTTCAGGACCTCCGGATCTGGTCCGGCGCCATGTCCGACTACCAGGTCTGGTCCCACGTCCTCTCGCTCCCTCTGGCGCCCTAGCGGTGCGTGACGAGCCGGCCGGGTTCGACACCCGGCCGGCCGACTACCACCCCGCACCCGTACCCGCCTTGCATCCCCATGTTCCCGCGCGCCGCGCTTACCGACCCGACGGCGCAAAAGCATCGCGGCCTCGTCCGCATCTTTCAGGAGCCCACATGAATCGCTATGCCCCGGCGCCTCCGCCGGGTATCGGAAGAACCCTCACCGGCAGGACCAGACGCCGCATGCTTCAGCGCATCGCGTCGGTCACGGGTTTTGCCCTCCTGCCGGGACTGCTGACGCCCGTTGCTTTCGCGTCCGGCCCCGACCCCCTCGGCGCCCCCGACCTCCAACGTCACCGCGCCACCGCGGCGCACCCCTTCAAGCCCAAGCCCGACGCGAAGAGCGCCGCGGCCGCCGAGAAGGCCGCCAAGGCCAAGGCCGAGGCGGCCCGGCGCGCCGCCCGCCAGCAGGCCGTCTCCGTGACCTGGCCGACCGCAGGGACCGCCACCCTGACGCCGAGCAGCCGCCGCGCCGCCGAGGCCGCGCCCGGATTGCTGCCCGTCACCGTCGCGCCGAAGGCAAAGGCCGCCCGGACGACGAAGGCCGCCGGCTCCGTCACCGTCAGGGTCCTCGACCAGAAGCAGACCGCCGCGCTCGGTGTGAAGGGCGTCGTCCTCACCACGACCGGCCCCGCCGACGGCGGCACCGCACGCCTCGGCGTCGGATACCGTGACTTCGCCTCCGCCTACGGCGGCGACTGGGCCGGCCGGCTCCGACTCGAACGGCTGCCGGGCTGCGCCCTCACCCACCCCGAGCGGTCCGAGTGCCGCACCCGCGCCCCGCTCCCGTCCGCGAACGACCGCGGCGCGCAGCGCGTCGAGACCGACCTGTCCTTCGCGCCCAAGGCCCGTGGCGGCGGCGAGACCGCCGAGCCGATGGTCCTGGCGGTCGCCGCGGGTACCAAGTCCGGCGGCGGCGACTACAAGGCCACCCCGCTGTCCGCATCTTCCACCTGGGAGGCCGGCGGTTCGTCCGGCACGTTCACCTGGTCGTACCCGCTGCGCACCCCGTCGCCCGCGGCCGGCCCCCAGCCGGGTCTGTCGATCGCGTACGACTCGGGCAGCGTCGACGGCCGCACCGCCAACACCAACAACCAGGGCTCGGTCCTGGGCGAGGGCTTCGACATCACGTCGTCGTACGTGGAGCGGAAGTACGGCTCGTGTGACGACGACGGCCAGAAGGACAAGTTCGACCTGTGCTGGAAGTACGAGAACGCCTCTCTCGTCCTGAACGGCAAGGCCAGCGAACTCGTCAAGGACGACACCACCGGCAAGTGGCGCCTGAAGAACGACGACGCGTCCACCGTCACCCACTCCACCGGCGCCGAGAACGGCGACGACAACGGTGAGCACTGGACCGTCGTCACCGGCGACGGCACCAAGTACGTCTTCGGCCTGAACAAGCTCGACGGCGCCGGCGCCGCGGACCGCACCGAGTCCGTCTGGACCGTCCCCGTCTTCGGCGACGACTCCGGCGAGCCGGGCCACTCCGACGGCAGCAGCTTCTCCGGCCGCTCCAAGCAGCAGGCCTGGCGCTGGAACCTCGACTACGTCGTCGACACCCACGGCAACGCCATGACCTACTGGTACGAGGCCGAGGGCAACTACTACGACAAGCTCGGCGACGACGACACCGGCACCGCTTACCACCGCGGCGGACACCTCAGGGAGATCCGCTACGGCCAGCGCGCCGGCGCGCTCCTCACCGGCAGCCCCGCCGCCTCCCACAAGGTCACCTTCGGCTACACCGAGCGCTGCACCGCCTCCCACTGCTCCACCCTCACCGAGGACAACCGCGACAACTGGCCCGACGTGCCGTTCGACGCGGTGTGCGAGGCAGGGAAGAAGTGCACCGGCAACGCCGGCCCCAGCTTCTTCACCCGCAAGCGGATGACCTCCGTCACCACGCACGTCTGGGACGCGGCGACCGCCAAGACCTACGTACCGGTCGACGAGTGGCAGTTCAAGCAGGTGTACGTCGACCCGGGCGACACCGGTGACCACGCCGACCAGTCGCTGTGGCTCGACGAGATCCGCCACACCGGCAAGCGCGGCACCGCCATCACCCTCGACCCGGTCAAGCTGACCTCGGAGTTCCGGCCCAACCGCGTCGACGGCGCGTCCGACAACATCCTGCCGCTGAACAAGCCCCGCCTGAAGACCATCACGTCCGAGGCGGGCGCCCTCACCGTCGTCGACTACCAGCCCGCCGAGTGCGTGGCCGGGCAGACGATGCCCAAGGCCGACAGCAACACCCGCACCTGCTACCCCGTGTACTGGTCGCCCAACGGCGAGAAGGACCCGGTCCTGGACTGGTTCCAGAAGTACCCGGTCACAGGGGTCCGCACCAACGACACCCGCGGTGGCTCCGAGGCCGTCCAGCACACCTACCTCTACGAGGGCGGCGGCGCCTGGCACTACAACGACGACCCGATGACCAAGGAGAAGGAACGCACCTGGTCCATCTGGCGCGGCTTCGGCAAGGTCACGCACCTCACCGGTGTCTCCGGCGGCACGCAGTCCAAGGAGGTCACCGTCTACCTGCGCGGTATGCACGGCGACCGGGTCCTCGGGCCCGACGGCAAGCTCCCGGACCCGGACAAACGCAGGACGGTCCACGTCACGGGCCTGAAGGCGCCGCAGATGACCGACAGCGAGCAGTTCGCGGGCTTCACCCGTGAGTCGGTCACCTACAACGGCTCCCAGGAGGTCTCCGGCACGGTCAACTTCCCCTGGTCCAAGCGGACGGCGACCCAGCACAAGTCGTACGCCGACACCGAGGCGTACTTCGTGCGGACCGCCACGACCCAGGCGCGCACCAACATCACCACCGGCGGCACCGCTACCGACCGCACCCGGACCACCGTCACCACCTACGACGACTACGGCATGGCCGAGACCGTCGAGGACAAGGGTGACGACGCCGTCGCGGGCGACGAGAAGTGCACCCGGAACTGGTACGCCCGCAACGACGCGGCCGGCATCAACAACCTGGTCTCCCGTACGCGTACGGTCGCGAAGCCGTGCGCCACGGCCGACTCCGCGCTCGACCTGCCGGCCGACTCCACCCGGCCCGGCGACGTCGTGGCCGACACCGCCGCCGCGTACGACACCACCACGTGGTCCGCGGGCCAGAAGCCCACCAAGGGCGAGGCGTGGTGGACGGGCCGGGCCCAGGGATACGGCACGGACGACCAGCCGGTCTGGCAGAAGGTCGCCACGATGACGTACGACGCCCTCGGGCGTCCCCTCACGGTCAAGGACACGAAGGACACCACGACCGCCACCACGACGTACACGCCGGCCGGCACCGGTCCGCTGACGTCCACCTCGGTCGCGAACGCCGCCGGCCACACCACGTCCACGGCCCTCGACTTCGCAACCGGCGCGGCGCTGAAGACCACGGACCCCAACGGCAAGGTCACCGAGTCCGAATACGACGCCCTCGGTCGTGTCACCAAGGTGTGGCTGCCGAACAACCTCAAGATCCTCGGCAACACCGCGAGCCAGGTCTACGAGTACAGCGTCAAGAGCACCGCTCTCCCGTGGGTCGCCACGTCCGTCCTCAAGGGCGACGGCTCCGGATACCTCACCTCGTACGAGATCTACGACTCGCTGCTGCGGCCCCGCCAGACGCAGGCACCGTCGATCGCCGGTGGCCGGATCATCGCGCTGACCCAGTACGACGCGCGCGGCCTCGCCGTCTCGTCACAGGGTGACATCTGGGACGACAGGAACGCCCCGTCCGGGGTCCTCGCGGCGACCGACGGCGGCCAGGCGCCGGTCCAGACCGACACCACGTACGACGGTGCCGGCCGGGCGGTCAAGGCCGTCACCAAGCACCACAACGTCGTCCGCTGGACCACGGAGACGAAGTACACCGGTGACACGGTGACCGCGTCCGCCCCGGCGGGCGGCCAGGCCACGGCAGTCGTCACGGACGCGCTGGGCCGTACGACGGAGCGGCGCGAGTACGGCGGACCGCAGCCCGAGGGCAGCGACGTCACCAAGACGCGCTACACGTACACGCCGACGGACAAGCAGGCCACCGTCACCGGCCCGGACAACGCCAAGTGGTCTTACGCATACGACCTATTCGGCCGCCAGACCAGCGCCACCGACCCGGACAAGGGCACGTCCACCACGGCGTACAACGAGCTGGACCAGGCCGTCAGCGCCACTGATGCCCGCGGCCGGACGCTCATGTCGCTGTACGACCCCCTCGGCCGCAGGACCGGCGTGTGGGACGGCGCGCTGAGCAATGTCCGCAAGCTGGCCGGCTGGTCTTTCGACACCCTCGCCAAGGGACAGCAGGACACCGCCGAACGCTACGAGAACGGCATCAAGCAGGCCACCAGCAAGGCATACGTCCAGAAGGTCACCGCCTACGACCCGCTCTACCGAGTCAGGGAAAGCTTCCTTCAGTTGCCTGCCGGCGACCCGCTGGTGGCGGCCGGCGTCCCCCAAACGCTCAGCTTCTCCACCGGCTACAACCTCGACGGCACCGTGAAGCAGGCGAGCAGCCCTGGAGTGGCCGGCCTCCCCAGCGAGATGGTGGGCTACAAGTACGACTTCAAGGGCGTCGGAATCGTCCGCGGCCTGGAAGGCGCGACGGGCTATCTCCAGAACGGGTTGTACTCGCCGCTGGGTGAGCTCAACCGCCTCGACCTGGCGAACTCGCCGACCGCCAAGAAGCTCTACCTCTCTTACGAGTACGAGGAAGGCACGCGGCGACTGACCAAGTCCATGGTCACGTCCGACACGCACGCGTACGCGCTGCAGGACCTGGCCTTCAAGCAGGACGACGCCGGCAACGTCATGTCGGTCTTCGACGCGGCGACGCTGGGCGGCACCGGCAAGGCCGACAACCAGTGCTTCGCGTACGACGGGCACCGGCGCATGACGGAGGCCTGGACCCCGAAGACGGCGGACTGCGCGGCGAACGGCCGCACGGTGGCGAACCTCGCGGGGGCGGCGCCGTACTGGACGAGCTACAAGTACACGGCGTCCGGCCAGCGCGCGGAGGAGACGGAGCACACGGCCTCGGGCGACAAGCTCACCAAGTACACCTACGGTCCGGCCGCCAACCAGCCCCACACCCTCCTCAACACGACGGGTGCGAAGGCTGCGACGTACGCCTACGACAAGTCCGGCAACACGACGAGCCGTCCGGGCGCCACACAGGGTTCCCAGCAGACCCTGACGTGGAACACCGAGGGCAAGCTCGCCACCACGACGGACGCCTCGTCCGGCTCGTCCTACCTGTACGACGCGTCGGGTGAACTCCTCATCCGCCGCCCGACGACGGCGGACGGCGACACCGTCCTCTACCTGGGCGGCACGGAGGTCCGCCTCACTACGAAGGGCACCAGCAAGACCCTCACGGGCACCCGCTACTACACCGCCGCAGGCCAGACCATCGCCGTCCGCGCCGCCGGCAAGGTGTCCTTCCTCGCCGGTGACCACCACGGCACGTCCAGCCTCGCGGTCGACGCGTCGACCCTGGCGGTCACGAAGCGCTACACGACTCCGTTCGGCGCCCCCCGGGGCACGGCTCCGACGTCCTGGCCGGACGACAAGTCCTTCCTGGGCAAGCCGGCCGACAAGACGACGGGCCTGACCCATGTCGGTGCCCGCGAATACGACCCGGGCATCGGCCAGTTCATCAGCGTCGATCCGATCCTGAGCCTGGACCAGCACCAGTCCCTGAACGGCTACGCCTACGCCAACAATTCCCCGGTCACCTTCAGCGACCCGACCGGCCTGAAGCTCTTCGAAGGCAACGACACGGGAGGCTTCGACAGCGGCGGCCTGGGCGGCACGAACACCGTTCACCGACGGCCCGGCCAGAACGGCTCCGGCCACGGTTCCGGCGGCGGCGGCGGGGGCGGGGGCGGCGGCTCCCACGGTGGCGGCGGCGGAAGTGTCGGCGGCACTGGCGGCACAGCTGCCACCAACAGCAATGGCAGTACGGGCGGCTTCTGGGGCTGGGTGAGCGACTTCGGCTCCACCCTCAAGGACCAGACGGTCAACATGGGCAACGCCTTCGTAGACCACACCGTCAACAACGTCAGCAACCTCTGGAACTGCGTCACGGCCAACGGCACGTGCATGGAGACGCTCCAGACCGCCGTTGCCGCGAACCCGAGCCTCATGGCCATCTCAGCCGTACAGGGCCTCGGGGACAGAACCTACGAAGTCTACAAAGACTTCGACGAGGGGAGATCCGCACAGGGAACAGCCAAGATCACGTTCGACCTCGTCATCGCCGCCGCGACGCGAAGGATCGGTCCGAAGCCTGCGGGTGCCAGGCCTACCAAATGCAAGACCAGCAACAGCTTCGTGCCAGGAACCGCCGTTCTCATGGCCGACGGAACCTACAAGGCCATAGAAGACGTCCGCGTGGGCGACGAGGTGCTGGCCACCGACCCGGAAACCGGTGAGACGGCGGCCAAGACCGTCACCGCCGAGATCCTGGGCGAAGGCCTGAAGAACCTGGTCAAGATCACGGTGAGCACCGAAGAGGACGAGGGTGAACCTGCTCGGTCCAGCACCCTTACCGCCACGGACGGGCATCCCTTCTGGATCGCCTCCCTACGGAAGTGGGTCAAGGCCACCGACCTCAAGCCCGGCCAATGGCTCCGGACGAGCGCCGGAACGCACGTCCAGGTCAAAGCAGTCAAGCAATGGACCCAGACGGCCCGCGTCCACAACCTCACCGTCGCGGACATCCACACGTACTATGTGCTGGCGGGGGCCACCACCCCGATCCTCGTTCACAACTGCGGGGATGCCGGAAGTGATCTCCGCGCATTCGCGGATCTCAGCCGTCTGGGCCCTGGGAAAAACGAGGGCGCGGCAAGTGTTCTACTGACCCCTTCGGGACGTGCGTACTTTGACGTAAGTACGCGCAGGGTTGGAGAGGCAAGGCGGAGCCTCCCCCTTCCCCTTCGTAGGGTTCTAGATCAGACAGGCCATCACGGTGGTTGTGCCGAGATCGGATGTATCGCACAGGCGATGGAAGCCAGGGACCTAGTACGAGGGAGTAGTAGCTTGGCGGTTCTCCGCAAGCCATTCGATCACCCGCGATACAGGGACTTCGTTCCGGCTTGTGGATCGTGTCAACTCGTCATGGCAAGACTCCGAATCGCCGACCTATACCCAGGAAATGGGGCGCCGTAGTGGGTAGAGTTCTCAAGCGGTTGGCCGCAGTGCGCTGGGCCGACCTGTCGGACGCAACTGGCTCGGCAGGTGGTATTCCCGCTTTGCTTTCACGGGCAGCGTGGGCCGATGGGCCAGCTGCATGTGCGGCTGTAGATGAATTGTCCGACAGGGTCTGTGCGCTAGGTTTCGTAGTCTCTGAGGTCACGCCGGTCACGGTTCCGTTCCTTGTGGAACTGGCAGGTCACCCTGAGACGCAGTGTCGAGTGGAGGTGATTGACTTGATCACCTCGATTTACAGGACAACGCAGTGGGCAGATGCCTCGGCTGCGGCCGATCCGAGATATCGTTCAGCGTTTGAAGAGAAGGTTGCCTGGGAAGCGAGGGCCAAGGATGCGGTGCTAGCGCACAGGCAAGTCATCGAGGTTCTTGTGCGGGACGCAGACCGCGGAGTGGCAGCTGCCGCCAGTCGGCTTCTTTCGCTTCTATCGAGCTGCTGACGCGGGTGTCAAGGAGCCATAAATCAAATGGCGCCCGGTGCGGATATCTATCGCCTGCGACTGGTTGGCGTGTAGGTAGGAACTCGGCGGCCCCAGCGGATTCGTTTCCGGTGGGGCCCCGCTGGCAATGTTTGACGACAGTGGTTGGCGCGCATGACAAGTCGGCCTGCGCACGCCGACTACGTGCTCGCCGACTCCACCCCTGTCCTCCTCCACAATTACGGCGAAGTCCTCTCTGGGGAGGGTGCGGCATAACGGGTCTTCCGAGCGCCTTCTAGCGCGAGATGTAGCAGCCCAAAGAAGCCCCGCCGGATTCGGCTGGGGTTAGAGGTCCAGGACCAGCCGCTCGCCCCTGCATCGCGACACGCAGATGAGCATCGACTTCCCCCGCTCCCTCTCCGTCAACAGCCCGTCCCGGTGGTCGACTTCGCCCGCCAGGACGGGCTGTTGGCATGTTCCGCAGAAGCCCTGCTCGCAGGAGTAGGGGACGTTCGGGAGCTTTGCGCGGATCGCGGTGAGGACCGACTCGTCCGGGGCGACCGTGACCGTGATGCCCGAGCGGCGGAGTTCGACCTCGAAGGGGGTGTTGTCGCCGGAGGAGGTTGTGGGGGTGAAGCGTTCCAGGTGGAGGGTTGTGTGGGACGGGAGGAGGTCGGCGACCGCGTTCATCAAGCCGTTGGGGTCGCAGCAGTAGACCGCCGTGTCCTCGGGGGTGGAGGAGAGGAAGGGGGCGAGGTCGGGGAGGCCCGACTCGTCCTCGGGGGCGATGACGACACGGTTGCCGCCGAGTGCGTTCAGCTCCTTCAGGAACGGCATCGTCGCGCGGGAGCGGCCGCAGTACAGCAGGCGCCAGTTGTCGACCGCCCGCAGCATGGGGAGGATCGGCGTGATCCCGATGCCGCCCGCGACGAAGAGGTACGACGGAGCGTCGACGAGCGGGAAGCGGTTCCGAGGGGCGTGGACCTCGACCTCCATCGTCTCGTGGAGGTGGTCGTGGACCTCGCGGGAGCCGCCGCGGCCGTCCTTGATGAGGCGCGTCGCGATCGTGTAGGACGAGGCGTCGACGGGGTCGCCGCAGAGCGAGTACTGACGGATGAGGCCGGAGGGGAGGACCACGTCCACGTGCGCGCCGGGTGTCCAGGGCGGGAGCGGCTCGCCGTCCGGGGAGGAGAGACGGAGTTGGACCACGCCCTGCGCCGGGGTCGTCCGGGACGTGACCGTGAGGCGCAAAGGGCGCAAGGAGACCCGTCGGCCCTGGCCCGAGACCGGGGTTTCGAGGGCCGGCATCGGCCACAGCGGGGACCTCTCGATACGCCGCCGGATCGCCCGCTTCGCGAGCAGACCCGCACCCACGGCGGCAGCCGGAATCGTCACGCGGATCATCGGCGCCCCCCGTTCGCGGCCCGCGACGACGCGAGGTACGCGACCGCCTGGGCCGTGCTGCCCTCCTGGGAGGGGTGGTACGCCCGGCTCAGGTACCGCGGGATCGAGCGGATCACCGCCCTTGTGGAAGGGAGGACGCCGCTGTGGCCCGCGCGGTAGAACTGGCCCACCGACGCCCTGCCGTCCGTCAGCGAAGGGTCGTTCTCCATGAAGAAGCGCGCGCCCCGCTGCCAGAGGAAGACGAGCGTGGAGAACGCCGTCGCCCAGGTCCGCACCCGGCGCCGGTAGCCGCCGTCGACGTGCATGAACAGGTCGAAGGCCACCGCCCCGTGCTCGACCTCCTCCGCGCCGTGCCAGCGCAGCATGTCCAGCATCATGGGGTCGGCGCCGCGCCGGTCCAGTTCCTCGGCGTTCAGGATCCAGTCGCCGAGGAATGCCGTGTAGTGCTCGATCGCCGCGATCAGGGCGACCCGTTCCATGAGCCACCAGTGCCGGGCCCGGCCCGGTGGCAGGGTGCGGTCGCCGAGGAGCTTCTCGAAGAGCCAGTCGACCTGGGCGGTGTAGGGGGTCGGGTCTAGGCCGAGCCGCTTCAGATGGGGCAGTACCTCGTCGTGGGCCTGGGAGTGAACTGCTTCCTGGCCGATGAAGCCGATGACGTCCTCGCGCAGCCGGTCGTCGCGTATGAGTGGCAGGACCTGCTTGTAGACGTGCACGAACCAGCGTTCACCAGCAGGTAGCAGCAGGTGCAGCACATTCATCGTGTGGGTGGCGAACGGCTCGCCGGGCACCCAGTGGAGCGGGGTGTCGTCCCAGTCGAAGGCGACCTTGCGGGCCTTGAGCGGTATCCGCTCGGACAGCACGGGCGCAGGCTGCTTATTAGACATGGTGTCAATGTACTGACGAGTACCCGTCATGCAACAGGCCCGCGCGGCACAAACTCATCGCACGTGGCCTCACTTCAGGGCGTCGACCCGTGTGCCGTCCCGCAAACGGCCGTGCAGGTCCGCCCGCGCTCCGGCCGTGGCGGGCACTGCGAGGGTCCGGCCGCGGGCCGAGGCCCGGACGCCGCCCGTGACCGTCAGGGACGCGAAACGGTCGCTGCCCGCCGCGACGGCGTACCACGTTCCCGACGGAGCCTTCCACAGCACGCCCGCCAGCACCCGGGGATCGCGCACCCCGCACGCGGCCGAGTTCACGGACCGCGCCGCTACCGCCGCCGCCTTGTCCGAGGCTGCCCGGAAGTGCGCCAGCGCCCGGCTGCCGGGGCCCCTCCACGTCTCGGCCCGGGTGCAGGTCCACTCCGCGCGGCCGTGCGACTCGGGGAGTTTCTGCTCCGCGTACGCCCATGTGTTGACGCTGCGCACACCGCGGGCCCGTAACTCCGCAAGGGTCGAGCAGGCGACCCGGGACCAAGCCGTCCGTGCCGCCGGGGCCGAAGGGGCGGACGGTGCCGAGGGCGGGCCGGACGTCAGACGGGCCGGGGGGAGTTCACCGAGGTCCGCCAGCGGCGAGCCGTCGGCGACCAGCACGTCCCAGGACCGGCAGTCCCCGGCCGCCGCCGACGAGGCGGGTCCGCGCAGCGGTCCCGTGACCCCGTCGCGGGCGCGGGGCAGCGGGCGGGCCTCGCCGTCCGCGGCGAGCAGGTCCCGTGCGGAGACGGACCGTACCCATGGGGCCGTCAGATAGCGGACGTTGCCGTCGACCCGGCTCACGGCCACCGCCGCCGACGCGGCCTGGTCCGCGCCGTCGACCCGGGCGAAGTCCAGGGCGGCGCCCGCCGCTCCCTCGGCCGGTTCGGCGTACCGGACGATCCTCAGGCCGTCGAAGAGCAGCACCACCCGCGCCCCGTCGACCACGCCCGCGTACAGCAGTTGCGACGGGCCCATGGGCGGGCCGGACGGGGTGCCGGGCGTCGCCGACACCCGCACGGACTCACCGGGCCGGGCCCATACGGCGAGGGCGCGGCGCAGCAGCCCGGTGTCGCCGGTCAGGCCGCCGCGGGCCGGCCAGGCCGAGAAGTCGGTGCGGGCCGAGCTCCGCCACGCCGTGGGGTCCACCCGCTGGAGCCGGCCCGGGTCGAGGGCCGCCTCGACGGTGGGATTGCGGACGTACCCCGGCGCCGCCGCTCCCTCCGGCGCCCATCCGCGGCCCCCGGGGAGGCCGAGCAGCGCCCCGCACACCAGCAGCGCGGCGACCCCCGCGAGCGCCGCCCTGCCGTGCTGGCGCCGGCGCAGCAGGTCCGGCGGCCGGGCCTGGAGGGAACACGGGTCGAACTCGCCGGACTCCAGCAGTTCGTACGAGCCCTTCACCCCGTCCGCCTCCGTGAGCGCCGCCGCCGGATCGTCGACACCCGCGGCGGCGAGCACCCGCCGCGCTCCGGCGTCGGACAGACCCTCCAGGCCGCGGAGGGCGTAGGCGGCCCGGCCGGGGCCGGAGAGCGCCGACAGCCGCTGGTCGAGGGCGAGCTCGTCGGCCCCTCCGGAACGGGGGAAGAGCCGCAGCCCCCACACCCGGGGCAGCAGCGGCGGCAGATGTGCCCGGCGCGGCAGGCCGCCGCGGCCCGGCAGCGGCACACCCGTGCCCAGTGCGGAACGCAGCACCCGTTCGCGTATGAACTCGTACGCCGGGGACGTCGTCGGGGTCCGTCCGCGCGGCAGCGACCGCTGCACCAGCGAATGGGCGGTGAGCACACGGCGATTGCGCCCGAGGGACGGCGGAAGCACGAGATGGGCGAGCCGTACGAGTCGTGGATAGTGCTCCACGAGCGCGGCCTCGGCCTGCTCCACGTCGACGGATGCGGGGCAGACGTCCTGGGTGCGGATGCTCACGTTCAGCAGAACGAGCGAATCGTCTGATGGTCACTTCGGGATGGGGCGGTGGTTCGGCCGACGGCGCGCGGCTCCCAGCGCACAGAGGTGCCGCCACGTCCACGCGGCGACGCTTCACCGCGGCAGTACCGGTGTCTTCGCCGTCGCGTCTCGGCCCCGTGCTCGGTGCGGCTGGGGCGGCACCCTCAACCGACGGGACCGGAGACGAGAGCGTTCGACGGGCCCGGAGGCGAGGGCCCGGCGGCATCCTCCGCGCGGCACCGCCGGCCCCGTGCGCCACCCCGCTCAGTGCCCCGCGAACAGCTTCACGAAGACGACGAGCAAGCCGATGGCGGTGTCCAGCAGACCCGCGACGAAGGCGGCCAGCAGGCCGCTCCCCATCCGCCGTCCGGACACGAAGCCCCACAGGAACAGCGTGGCGATCTCCACGCCTGCCGCGGTGAGCAGGGCGGTAGCCAGTTCCATGAGACCGAGCGCCGAGAGGACGATGAGCAGCAGGGGGCCGATCGCGGTGAGGAGCAGAGGACTGGTGACGTGCAGCAGTTGTCGCCATTCGGCGAGCGTGGCCGCGCGCTCGCGGACGGCCCGGTGGGCCTGCTCGTCGGCGACCAGTACGGCGAGCCACAGGCCGATCGCCGTCACGGCCACGGCAGCGCCGGCGTCCACGTGGTCGGTGGTGCCGTCCTCGGCGAGGGCGACCACGACGGCGGTCAGGCTGAACGTGGCGTAGATGCGTTCCTTGAGCCGTTCCGCCACCGTCTCCAGCTCTGCGGGCAGGCCTGCCCGGCTGACCGGGCTCACCGGTCAGCCTCCGCTCCGGTGAGGCGCCGGCGGAGGCGCGCCACCACGTCGTCCGGGACCCGGAGGCCGTCGTGGACGTACCGTTCCATGGAGCCGTAGTGCTCGTCGACCGCTTCCAGGCCGGCGGCCAGGTACTCGGGGACGACGCCGATCACGGCGAGCGCCGTGTCGGGATCGCCGCCCTGCGCGATGAAGCCCTCGATGAGCGGGGCGAAGGCCTGCCGGACTCCGGGGTTGACGGACAGGTACTCGTGCTCGATCGTCCTGGCGTCCGCGCCGAGCAGCGTCAGGAGGACGGCCACGGCCCAGCCGGTGCGGTCCTTGCCGGCCGTGCAGTGGAGCAGCAGCGGCCCCGCTCCCGGGGCGCCCAGTTCCAGGAGCAGCGTCCGGTAGGCCGATTGCGCGGACGTGGTGGTGACGAACGCGCGGTACGTCTCCATGAACAGTTCCTGTGCCCTGCCGCCGCCCAGCAGCTGCTCCGTCACCGCGGGGTCGGCGAGCACCTGTTTGATACGGGCGGCGGCGGACAGGGCGCCGGACGCGACCGTGTCGGCGAGGACGTCGGCGACGACGTGCCGGATGCCGTCGGGCAGCCTGTCGGGCCGTTCGGTCCGTTCCCGTTCGGTGCGCAGGTCCACGACCGTCCGCAGGCCGAGGTCTGCGACGGCCGGGTCGGTCTCGGGGGCGAACCGGTCGAGCAGACCCGCGCGGAACACCAGCCCCGGGCGTACGGCGGCACCCGCCCCCAGCGGAATGCCGCCGAGGTCCCGCAGATTGGCGACGGACGTGGCGGGGATCGCGGTCATGACAGGCGACTCCTGGGCGTTCTGTACCGGTTCGGTATGGAACGGTAGTCCACCGGGAGGCGAAGTCGGGCCGCGCGGGACGTGGTGTCAGGGGCGTGCCGGATGCCGGGAGGTGTGGGGCCATGGGACGTGCCGGATGCCGGGGGGTGTGGCGACGGGCGTGCCGCGCGTCGGGGACGTCACGTCCGGGCCGCCTGCCAGAGGCGTACCGCGCGAAGGCGGGGGAGCGCCGCGGAAAGAACGCGGCGTGCCGCACGAGGACCAGGACGTGCCGCAAGTGCGGCACCCGCCGCCCCGCCCAGTACCAGCGCCGCCAGATGGCCCGCGTCGGTGAACGTGCGCCCGCGGGACAGCAGGGGCCGCGCCCCCGCCGCGAGCAGTCCGACGCGAACCAGGAGCCGTAGTCGGCCGGCGGGCAGTGCGGCGGTGAGCGCGCCCAGCACCGCGTAACCGCCGTAGCTGATGCCCACGTCGACGGCGCCACAGGTCTCCGGGGACGGTTTCCCGGCCCGCAGCCCGCCGTAGACGAGGAGCGTCGCCCCCGCGTGCCCCAGCAGGAACACCCCGGCCGCCCACCACGCGCCGTACGCGTACTCGGCGTATCCCAGGACCGCGAGGAGCAGTAGGGCGTAGGGCAGGCTCATCGGCTCCTCGACCACCAGGGCGCTGGTGACCAGCGTGTCCCACCGCCCGGCCGTCAGTTGCCGGACGTTGGTGGAGCAGGTGTGCAGCACGCGGTCCCGCAGGTCGGGTGAACGCTCCAGGGCGTACGCGCCGAGCTGTACGGCTCCCAGGTAGGCGGGCGCGATCCAGGGGATGCCGTTCATCTGCGGGTGCGGGTCCATCGGGTGCCGTGCCTCCGGTTTTCGTAACACTGCGTCGTCGTCACAACGGCTCGAGTGATGTCCGGGTTCCCCCGGCGGGAGCCGGAACGAGACGCAAGGATGGGGGCATGCGAACGCGAACCGGAGCTGTTGCCTCCGCACTGGTACTTGCCCTCTCCCTCGCCGCCTGCGATGCCGCGGACGGCTCGAAGGCCTCGCCCGGCGCGCCGCCCGCAGAGGCGACTGGCAGCCTTGAGGAGATCGCGGCCAAGGCCGATTGCAAACCCGATCTGCAGACCGATGCCAAGGAGATACGTCAGGCCAACTGCAAGACGGGGGACGGCCGTTTCGTGCTGGCCACCTTCGCCACGGACCGTGGTCAGCGGGAGTGGCTGAACGCGGCGAAGGACTACGGCGGCACCTACCTGGTGGGCCGTATGTGGGTCGCGGTCGGCGACGAGAAGGTGGTCACAGCACTGCGCGGCCGGCTCGGGGGGGCGGTGGAGACCGGTTCCTCGCACCACCAGGGAACTGGTGGGAGTGGGGGGCACGAGGAGGGACACACCGGTCACCACGGGAGCTGACCGCGCAGAGTACTGGAGGGTGGGAGCAACTGCCTCAGCGGCAGTTGCGACCCGTGTTGATGCAGTTGACCATCTTGTTCATCAGGTTCTGGTCGAACACGTTGATGAAGTCGCCGTGGTCGGTGGAGGGCTTGTGCAGCTGCTCGGGGAACGAGTCGACCGCGAAGCCGGGGCCGGGCGGGACGTCGTAGACGATCCGCTGCACCAGCTGCGGAATGGCCTTGAAGCCCTGCTTGCAGTTGCCGTTGGCGTCGGCGAAGTCGACGTGCGTGCGGTGGTTGGCGCTGTCGATGTTCTGGCCGTCCCAGCAGCTCTGGAACTTGAACGTACGGACCACCTGGCTGCCCTGCGGGCAGATCGGGTACTTGTCCTTCAGCTGCCGGTTCTCGAAGCCGGTGCAGCTCCACGACGCGTTCTGGTTCTTGGGGCCGTTCACGAAGGCCTTCGCGTCACCGGTGATGATGCGCAGGAGTCTCGGCATCGCGGTGACCTTGGACTTCGGGCTGCCCACGAACTTCATCGTGACCTGGCTCGGCGTCTGGATCTCGCCGACGTTGCCTTCCTTGCCGCCGCCGTCCGCGTTGGCGTCGGCCTCGTTCTTGCCGTTCTGCAGTCGCAGCACCGGCCAGAAGTAGGAGGACTTGTCACCCTGGTTCTGGCAGGTGGTCCGCCCGTTGGCGAGGTCCTGGTCGCTCGCGAAGGCGTTGTTGGCCTGGTTGCCCACATAGTCGTGCATGTGGTGGGCGCCGTTGCTGACGCCGGGGGCCACGATCACGTTGTCCGAGTTGAACAGGCCGTTCTGGTTCGTTCCGCAGGACGTGCTGAACGTGCCGACGGAGGCGTTGCGGCCCTTCCGGGGGTTCCTGACGTTGGGCTGGACCGTGGTGATGTCGACGAAGTCGGACGCCACGGGGCCGTTGCCCGCCTGACCGCCGTTGTTGCCCTGGTTCTGGCCGTTGTTCTGGCCGCCGTTGTTCTGGCCGCCCTGGTTCTGGCCGTCGCCCGCCTGACCGCCGTTGTTCTGACCGGCCTGGTTCTGGCCGTCGCCGGCCTGGCCGCCGTTGTTCTGGCCGGCCTGGTTGTTGCCGCCCTGCTGGCCGTTGTCACCGGCGGCCAGGGTGCAGGGTGCCGCCTGCGTCATGCTGCGCGGCTCGTTGCCGCCCGCCTGCCTGATCACGATGCGGATGCGCTTGATGCTCGCCTCGCGCTTGCTCTTCAGCGGATTCAGGATCACGTTCACCACGTACGTACGGTCCCGTGCGATCTGCTGCTTGGACTCGGCGAGCTTCTTGTAGGCATCGGTGATCTGCGTGTCCATGGCGGCCAGTTCCCGGTCGACGGACGCCTTTGCGCCGGTCGGGACCTTGGACAGTTCGTCGGCCGCTTCGGGGCAGTCGATGGTCGACATCGTCTGGGCCGCGTTCTGGTTCCAGCCCCAGCCCTTGTTCTGCTGTTGCTGCCCTTCGTCAGCGGAGGCATAGACGTTGACAGCGATCAGTCCGCCCCCACCCAGAACCAGTGCGGCCGAGGCGGCGATCGCCTTTCCGGCCAGTGTGGAGCGTTTTCTAGATGTGCGTCGCAATGGAACTCCTCAGCTTCGTGGGGGCGGTTGAAGCGCGCCGTTCCATACGGAAGTGATTCACGAGCCGTTCAAACCCTCGCGGGATTCGTAGATATCTCCGGACGCAAACCGGGCCGTACCCCGTCCTTGTGGTGGAGGGAGGGACCGGCCGGACATGCGGGACCCTACCGCCCTCCACGGCCCAGGCGGGCGAGGGCCGCCGGGACGCGCGGGTCGGCTCGAACGAAGGGGTGTCTTCAGCCACCGTGCGGCCGACGACGGCGAGTCGGACGGCGGCAGCGGAGTGGAACGGAGCCGGAACGAAACCACGACGGAACCAGCCGTGGGTTCGGGAACTTCGATGGCGGAACCGGCCGATTCGATGGCGCGGCCGCCCGCAGGCTTGCCCTGCGCACGGCGGGCACGAGCCGTGAGACGCCATGGTCGTACCGCCCGCCGAACCGCCCGGCCGGTACCCGACGGTGGCGCGCGCCTACCCATGGACACTCCCCGGCACTCTGAAGCCGTGGCACGATGTGCCGACCATGACGCATACCCGATCGCCGATACGCGCTCTCCGCGCCGCGCTGTTCGCGGCGGTTTGCGTCATGTCCGCTGCTCTGGGGCATGCGTTGGTATCCGGCCACTCCATGTCCCGCCCCCTGCTGCTGCTCGCCGCTTTCGCCGGCGTGGCGGCGCCGGCGTGGGCCGCGGGCGGCCGCCGGCGCGGCACCTTCGCCGTCGTGGGCGGTCTCCTCGCGGTCCAGGGCGTACTGCACCTCCTCTTCGCGGCATCGGACACCGCAGAGAGCGCGGGTACGGGCATCGCGGACGTCGTCGGTGCGACAGGGATACACGGCCTGACGATCACGGCCGGGACGGACCACACCGGTATGACGGCGGCGGTGACGACGACATCCCCGGCGGGGCACGACGCAGCCGCCATGACCGCCGCGCACCTCGCCGCCGCCGTGGTCTGCGCGCTGTGGGTCGCCAGGGGCGAGGCCGCCTTCTTCCGGCTGGGCGACGCCGTCGCCGCCCTCGCCTTCACGCCACTGCGCCTGCTCCTCGCCGTCACCGCCGTGCCGGAGCTTCCGCGCCCGGTGCGCAGGGCGCGGCCCCGGGCCGCCCGCCCGCACTGCGTCGTCCTCGCCCACGCCGTGTCCCGACGCGGTCCGCCCTGGTCCGTCGCACCCCGCACCACGGCCTCCGGAGCGAACGTCTGACCCGGGGGCCGCAGTCCCCATGTCTTTCGCCGACTCCAGAGGACACGCATGTCCATTTCCGCCCCCGACCAGGGCACATCGAAGACCCCGGACGCGCCCGACACCCCCGACACCCCGGGCACCCCGGGCACACCGTCCGCACCGGACGTATCCGACTCCCCGCAGACCGCCGACTCCCCGAAGACTGCCGGCACCCCGGACACCCCCGACGCCAAGGGCATCGCGAAGGCCGGCGGATGGAGCGCCCTGCGCCCCCTGGTGCTCCGGCTCCACTTCTACGCGGGCGTCCTCATCGCCCCGCTGATGCTGATAGCCGCCGTCAGCGGGCTGTTCTACGCCTTCTCCTTCCAGGCGGAGAAGATCCTCTACAGCCATGAGCTGACGACCGAGGTGGGCGACAGCACCGTCCCGCTCGGCTTGCAGGTCGACGCCGCCCGCAAGGCCCACCCCGACGGCACGGTGACCGCCGTGTGGCCCTCGCCGGAGGAGGGCGCGACCACCAGGGTCCTGATGGAGAGTCCGCAGGTGGCCGAGGGCAAGAACCTCACCGTGTTCGTCGACCCGTACACCGGCCGGGTGCGCGGGGAACTGGAGACCTCCGGTGACGCGCTGCCGCTGCGCTCCTGGCTGTCGGGGCTGCACGGGAACATGAACCTCGGCGAGACCGGCCGGATCTACAGCGAGCTGGCCGCCAGCTGGATGTGGGTCGTGGCCCTCGGCGGCGTGCTCCTGTGGATCGGGCGCCGCCGGGCGAGCCGCAAGGCACTGTTCCTGCCGGACCGAGCCGCCACCGGCCGCCGGAAGACGCTCTCCTGGCACGGCACCGTCGGTCTGTGGGCCACCATCGGTCTGCTCGTCCTCTCCGCCACCGGTCTGACCTGGTCGACGTACGCCGGCGCGAAGATCGACGAAGTGCAGAGCCGGCTCGGCGGAGCCACCCCGTCCGTGTCCGCCACCCTGGGCGGCGGCGACTCGGGCGGCGGCCACGAGGGACACGGCGCCGGGCACGGCGGCCGGGCCAAGCCCGCCACCGGCCCGGACGTCGGCATCGACAAGGTCGTCGAGGCGGCCCGCAGCGAGGGCGTCGTCGAGCAGCTCCAGATCACCCTGCCCGCCGAGGGCAAGGGTTACGTGGTCAAGGAGCGCGACCGGCAGTTCCCGGTCCACTTCGACTCCGTGGCCGTCGACCCGGCCGACGGCCGGGTCATGGACACCCTGCGGTTCGCGGACTACCCGTTGCTCGCCAAGCTGACCCGGTTCGGCATCGACGTCCACATGGGTTACACCTTCGGCCTCGTCAACCAGCTCGCCCTCGCGGCCCTCGCCATCGCGCTGATCTTCCTCATCGTCTGGGGCTACCGCATGTGGTGGCTGCGCAGGCCGACGAAGGACCGCAGGCTGAGCGCGGGCCGGCCGATGCCGCGCGGTGCCTGGCGCAAGGTGCCGCTGCCCGTCCTGCTGCCGCTGGCCGCGGTGACGGCCGTGGTGGGCTGGTTCGTTCCGCTGCTGGGCATCAGCCTGCTGGTGTTCCTGGCCGTCGACATCGTCCTCGGCGTGGTCGCCCGTTCCCGTTCCCGGGCGGGTTCCGCGGCCTAGTCCCCGCCCTCGGGGCCGGGGGGGGGGGGGGGGGGGGGAGGGGGGAGAGGAAAGAGCCGGTTGTTTATGGGGGTTTGTTGGTCCCCCCAATAAGAGCTGTTGCGATTGGTTGGGTGGTTTAGGTCGTCAC
>NZ_JBVICA010000008.1:0-84508 GCF_055573115.1 Streptomyces sp. NPDC030222 | reverse complement strand
ACGCCCCCCCCCCCCCCCCCCCCCCCCCCCCCCCCCCCCCCCCCCCCCCCCCCCCCTCTCCCCCCCCCCCCCCCCCCCCCCCCCCCGGGCCCGAGTCGTTCTTCACGGGGCGTACTTGTAACCCACCCGGCGGACGGTCTGGATCGTGTGCCGGTGCCCCGGGCCCAGCTTCCGGCGCAGCCGCGCCACATGGACGTCGACGGTGCGGCCGTCGCCGACATGGCCGTAACCCCACACCGTGGTCACCAACTGGTCGCGTGTGTGCACCCGATGCGGATGCGCCACCAGATGCGCGAGCAGCTCGAACTCCAGGTAGGTCAGGTCCATGACCTCGCCGTCCACCCGCGCGATGCGCTGCGCGATGTCGATCCGCACCGGCCCCGAGGTGGTGTCCTCGTCGCCGGGGTCCGGAGCCGGAGCCGGACCTGGACCCGAGCCCGCATCTGCGCCCGGACCCGCGCCTGCGCCCGGACCCGCGCCCGCACCCGTGGCCGTCGGCGCCGCCGTACCGGGGGGCGCGGTCAGGGCCGGCTGCTGGTCGGCGGGCACGAGCACCAGGTAGCCGACCATCGGTGGCCGGCCGGGCAGGGCGGGCACCGTGTGCTGCGGGGCAGGCAGCCATGTGGCGCCCGGCGGAAAGAGGTCCGCGACCTGACCGAGCAGGGCGACCTCGTCGGGGTCGACGGCCCGGAGACGGTGGCGGCCGGAGGAGACGGCTGTCGTACCGGTGGGTGCGGCGGAGGCGGTCGCAGCGGAGGAGGGACGGGTGTTCGCCATGAGAGGTCAGCTCTTTTCGCGCGAGGAAGGCGCCGACGTGAGGAAGTGCGTCGACTCGACGGGACGGACGTACGTCGTGCGCGCCGGCAGAAGGCCTGAGACCGGACCGGGAACCGGGGCCCGGGTGGAACCGGGGCCCGGAACCCCGACGGACCGCACAGGATCGGTCGGGGTGCGTCCTGCGGGTGCTCAGAGGGCCGGCGCGTTCATCGCGCGGCAACACACACGGTCGAAGTCGTGGTGCTGGCGGGAAGGCCAGAACGGCTCGAGGTCGCTGCGACCCGTCGCGGTGTTCTCGAAGCCTGGCATGCGGTCATTGAAGCAGGCGATCACCGTGTGAAGCAGTGTGCTCTCACAGTGCGATACGCCGCCGTCTCACGGAACGGTCCGCCCACGGGTCCGTCCGCTCCGGTCAACCCACCAGCCGCTTGCGCCAGTTCAGCGGAGTGACCTTGATCGCCTGTTCCGGGTCGCCGTTCCACTCCGTGGACAGGCCGGCCTCCGACAGCGCGGCCACGACCTCCCTGCCGACCGCCGCGGTCGTGTCCTGGGAGCCGTCGAACCCGCCGTACAGCAGATGCAGTCCGTGCCCGGCCGCGGCCCCGTCCGTGCACTGCGAGTGGAAGTAGACGAAGCCGCGGGCGTCGGGTGCGCCGGCGCCGCCTATCTCCGTCTGGCCGCAGTTGCGGCAGCAGGTGAAGTTCTCCCTGGCGGTGATGCCGGCCGCCTGCAGCGCCCCGAAGGCGCGGGTGAGCCGCTCCGGGTCCGTCTCGCCCTCCCAGGAGGCCTGTTCGGCGACCCGTTCCTGCCACATCCGGTCGACCAGCTGCCGGGCCTGCTCGGGCGACACCGGCCGGTCGTCCCCGGACACCAGGTAGTCCTCGGCGAGCTCCGCGAGCCGGGCCCGGGTGGCGTAGCCGCCGACGAGCACCTCCCGGACGCGCTTTTCGACCTCTTCGCGGTCGTCCGGGGCCGGCTCGGGCACCGGCTCCGGGGCAGGTCCCAGGTCCAGCGGCATCCAGTCGAGCCCGGAGTCCCAGCCGTCCTCCCCCCGCGCCCAGCCCAGCATCGCCGTGAGGACGGCGTCCGGCCCGTCCACCTCCACCATGAAGTGCCGGTCGTGCGCCCCGTCGCGGTGCTCCAGCTGGTAGTCGCCGCCGTTCTCGTGCCACACCTGGATGTAGACATCGGGCAGGTCCGGTATCCGTTGGACGACGAGGAACCTGTCGCCCTCGCCGCCGATGCGGTGCACGAGCCCGGCGAGCTGCTCGTCCGTCGGCCGGATGTGCCGCTGCCGGTTGTCGGTCTCCACGGTGATCGCAAGCATGTGGCCACTGTGGCAGAGCCCACTGACAGCGACCGCGGCAGGGCCGACCGCATGCGACCACCGTGACGGGAACCCACCCACGACGAACGGGGCGCCCCGCCCCCGCCGGAGGAACGGCGGGAGCGGGGCGCCCCTGTCGAGGGAGGCCGGGCGGCGGATCAGACCTGCCCGGCCTTCTCCAGCGCGGCACAGCAGGTGTCGACGATCAGCCGGGTCACCACGTACGGGTCGACGTTCGCGTTCGGGCGGCGGTCCTCGATGTAGCCCTTGCCGTCCTTCTCGACCTGCCACGGGATGCGGACCGAGGCACCGCGGTCGGAGACGCCGTAGCTGTACTCGTCCCAGGGGGCGGTCTCGTGCAGACCGGTCAGGCGGTCGTCGATGCCGGCGCCGTAGTTCTTCACGTGGTCCAGCGGCTTGGAGCCCTCGCCGAGCGCCTCGCACGCGGTGATGATCGCGTCGTAGCCCTCGCGCATCGCCTTCGTGGAGAAGTTGGTGTGCGCTCCGGCGCCGTTCCAGTCGCCCTTCACCGGCTTGGGGTCCAGGGTGGCGGAGATGTCGAAGTCCTCGGCGGTGCGGTAGAGCAGCCAGCGGGCCACCCACAGCTGGTCGGCGACCTCCACCGGGGCGAGCGGGCCGACCTGGAACTCCCACTGGCCGGGCATGACCTCGGCGTTGATGCCCGAGATGCCGAGGCCCGCGGCCAGGCAGTGCTCGAGGTGCGCCTCGACGACCTCGCGGCCGAAGATCTCGTCGGAGCCGACGCCGCAGTAGTAGCCGCCCTGCGGGGCCGGGAAGCCGCCCTTCGGGAAGCCGAGCGGACGCTCGCCGTCGAAGAAGGTGTACTCCTGCTCGATGCCGAAGACCGGCTCCTGCGCGGCGAACCGCTCCGCGACCTCCACCAGCTGCGCGCGGGTGTTGGAGGAGTGCGGCGTCATGTCCGTGTCGAGCACCTCGCACAGCACGAGCACGTCGTCGCCGCCACGGATCGGGTCGGGGCACGAGAAGACCGGCTTGAGCACGCAGTCCGAGGAGTGGCCCTCGGCCTGGTTGGTGCTGGAGCCGTCGAAGCCCCAGATCGGCAGTTCCGCCCCGTCGGCGAGGATCTTCGTCTTGGAACGGAGCTTGGCGGTCGGCTCGGTGCCGTCGATCCAGATGTACTCGGCCTTGAACGTCACGGACGCCATCCTTTGCGGGTGCAGCGGCTTCGGGGGATGCAGCAGGGTGTGGCCGCAGCTTCGCAAGAACGCATTTCCCGGCCGTTGCCCGATGGTGAACCGGGTGTTACCCGCGATTCCCCTGCTTCGCCGGGCTCGTGTGCGTCGTGTGCGCGGCGAGCAGGGACCCGAACCCGGCCGCACGGATCCGCCGGAACAGCTCCTCGGCCGTGGTGCCCATCGCGTCGGCCGTCCGCCCCGGGTGCCAGTCGTTGTCGGCGAGGCGCCGCAGCAGGTATCCGCGGCGGATCTGGCCCTCGGACAGCCGGAACGTCTTGAGGTAGGCCACCCGCCCCTTGTGGTCGGTGATCGTCTCACCGATGTGCTGCTCCTCCCCGCCCTGGGTGAACGGCGGGAGGAACCGCGACAGCCGGAACGAACCCATGCGGTACACCTGCTGGAACGCGTACGTCGCATCGAGCAGCCCGCCCGCGAACAGGGTGTCGTGCGCCTCCCGCCAGGCCTGCTCCTGCGCCCGCGCGGCGGCCCGCAGGTCCGCGAGGGTCCGTATGCGCGAGGCCGCCGTGCCGGTGATCCGGGCCGAGAACTCCGGTACGGGGCGCCCGTAGAAGGCGTACTGGTGCACCAGCTCCCCGTAGAGGTCCGCCACCAGCGACGGGTGCAGGGCGCGGTAGTCGTCCGGGTGGGGCACCACGAACGCGGCGGCGAGCGCGTCCGCCGTGTACACCACCACCCCGCACTGGCCCGGGTGGATCTCGAACACCCGCAGTGCCTCCGCGAGGCCCCACACCTCGGCGCCGCGGTAGGCCGCCTCGGCACGCGGTGACAGGCCCTGCCGTACCGCCTGCTCGGACCACTCGTCCCAGACCACCGTGGGGCCGCCGAAGTGCAGCGCCAGATAGCCCTCCAGGGCCAGGTGCATCGGCAGGAAGCGCAGCCGGTCCCCGCGCTGCCGCTTCGCCATCCGGTGGTGGAACCGCAGCGGTACGCACGCGGGCGGCGGGGTACTGTCGGCCGTGAGCTGGGTGCCGTACGCCGCGGACCGGACGCCGTCGCCGGACCAGTCCGCGACGAAGCCGTGCGGAACGTACGACAGATAGGCGGCCGGACCGGTGTCGACGGCCGCGTGGGGCTCGTCGTAGAGCTCGTGGTGCAGCCGCAGCCCGGCCACCGGCTCCTCGCGGAGCAGCGGTACGAGCCGGACCCCGCCCCACACCTGGGCCGGCCCGGCCGTCAGCCCGCTCATGTCCAGCCCGGTCACACACCCTCCCCGAGGAAACGCTCCACTCGCCCGTCCAGGTACGCGTGCAGCTCCGCGAGGCCGGTACGGCCCTCCGCGAACTGCGCGATCTCCACCAGCGCCGGCAGGTCCTCCGCGTCCCGGATGCCGGCCGTCGGCACACCGTGCGCCAGCCGGCGCACGTCGAACCCGTCGGCGTCGTACACCGGATTCACATGGACGACCGCGGTGCGCCGCTCCGGGTCCAGCCGGGTGCGCCACACCCGCAGCACCTCGCCCGCGAGGCCCGGCGGGGCGTTGTCCCACCCGTCCGACACGACCACCAGCCGCTGCGGCTCGTGTTCCAGGGCGTCGACGATCCGCATGCCGAGCGGTGTCGCCCCGTACGGGCGGACCAGCAGCGGATCCCCGGCCCCCGAGGTCCACAGCGGCACGTACGACTCGGCCAACGCCTCCAGGAGGAAGTGGCAGGCGAGTGCCACCGCGAGCGGCCGGCGACGCTTCTCGCCCGATCCTGACGACGAGTAGCTGTCGTCCAGTACGGCGGCGACGCGCCCCCACGTTCCGGCGCAGCGGCCGGCCGCCCGGCGCGCGGCGGTGCGCAGCGCGCCGGTCAGCTCGGCGCGGCGGCGCACCCGCTCGTCGAAGCCGAGCGAGAGGACGTACGACGCCAGCCGCGTCAGGGGCATCACGGACAGGTCGGCCGCGGGCCCGGTCCGCTGGGTGCGCAGCCGTTCGAGCCGGGTCATGCGGGGCTCGATGCGCTCCAGGAACACGCCCCGCGGTATGCCGTGCTTGGCGGCGAACCCCTCGGCGACGCTGAACGGCAGTTCGTATACGGCCGCCTGTTCGTAGCGGGCGCGCCGGTAGGTGTCGAGCAACTCGTGTCCGTAGCGGGCGCGGCGGTCGGGGCGGAAGAGGAAGTCCCCTATCTCGTGTCCGTCGTAGCGCAGATGGATGTGCCGGGCGGCGGTCTTCAGCCCGTGCCGGTACTTCACGGCGTCCAGGCCGGCATGGGGCCGTGAGGCAAGCCAGTCCCGCATGATGGCGCGCGTACGGCGGTTGTTGACCTTCGCCCGGCGCAGTGCGCGGAACAGCCGGTAGACACGCTGCGGCGGCAGCACGGCCAGCCGGGCCGCGATGAGGCGGCCTTCGGTGCGCTTCTGGTCCGGGTCCGCCTCGGCGGCCGTCTCCAGGAGCCGGCCGACGATGAGCGCGGCGTTGTGGTCGTTGATGTCGAGGGCGAGCGCCGCTGCGTAGACGCGCCGGTAGTTGACGCGTACGTAGTCGTGCAGGAAGCCGAGGGACAGCTGCTGCTCGTAGGCGTCCGAGCGGAACTCCCGCTGACCGGTGGCGGTCACGGCGGCGTTGACGAAGAGCAGCACGTCCTCGGCTGCGATGAGGTCGGCGTGGGTCTCCGCCATGAGGTCCCCCGTGGGCGTCTGTGGTGGCCGGCCGGGGAATGAGGGCGCGATGAGCGAAATCACTGCTTCAGAGGCGGGTCCCGGAACTCGCACCGGAGTCCCGCGGCCGGCACGGGCAAACGTAACACCCCGTCGTAGGGGCCCTGCCACCGGATTTCCGCTCCGGCGCCCGTCCGGCGCCGGGGGCGTTGTCAGCGGGTGCCTCTACTGTGTGGCAGCAGGGGGACGACCTGTCGCTGGAGGACCGATGACGCCCACCACACCGCCGCGCCCACTGGACGTGGCCGCGCTCTTCCCCGAGCTGCTGCCGCTGCGCAGGGCCGCGGTGCGGCTGCATCCGCGGGCGGGCAGTCCGGGCGTACGGGACAGTTCGGTGGGCGGTCCGCTGCTGTGGCCGGCGGACGAGCCATGGCCGGTGTGCGAGACGGAGCACGAGCCGGTGGGTTTCGACCTGCCGGGGGAGGAACCGGTGCCGCTGGTGCCCGTCCTGCAGCTGTACGGTGCCGATGTGCCGGACCTGCCGTTCCCGCCCGGGTCCGATCTGCTCCAGGTGCTGTGGTGTCCGTTCGAGCACGAGCCGGCGTACGGCGTCGAGCCGCGCCTGTGGTGGCGGTCGGCGGCGTACGGGGGCCCGCTGCTCATGGACCCGCCCCGCGCGGCGGACGCCCCCGGGGAGCACGTGCCGGATCCGTGTGCGGTGCATCCGGAGCGGATATACGAGTACCCGGCCAAGGACCTGCCCGGCGGGCTGCGGGAGGCTCTGAGGGAGCGCTTCCGGCAGCTGGAGGCGGAGACGGGCCGGACCTACCACGACGATCTCTCGCAGGCTCCGGGGATCAAGACGGGCGGCTATCCGGGCTGGTCGCAGCATCCGGAGTGGCCGGACTGCGGTGCGTGCGGCGGTGTCATGGAACACCTGGTGACGGTGAACAGTTCGGAGGCCGACGGCGGGAGCAGTTGGCAGCCGCTGGAGGACGGGCCGTCCGCCGGGGGAACGGCGGCGGACGTCCCGTGGTCTCTCATGGCTCCGGTGTACCGTGCGCCCGGCCTGATGCTCGGGGACGCGGGGGGCGTCTACGTGTTCGTCTGCCCGTGCTGCCCCGACCGGCCGAGCGCGCACCGGTTCGACTGTGCCTGACGGGCGTCAGGCGACCCGCTCGATCAGCCGACCCGCTCGATGCGGGCCTTCCGGATCAGGAACTTGCCCGGCTCGCGGACCTGCTCGAACGCGGCGTTGTTCAGCAGGACGCAGCTGCCGGACACCGAAGTGACCTCGACGGTCGTGGACTTGTTGTTGTCCAGGTTGGTCACCTTCAGCTTGGTCCCGGCGGGGAACTGGTTGCTGGACGCTGCGGGGGCGCCGCCCTCGCCGGACAGGGTCACGGTGGAGCCGGGGCACACCACCTCGCCGGCGCCGCCGCCCTGGCCGGCGTTGCCGCCGCCGGCGGCGGGCGGTTCGGCCGGTGCCTCCGCCGCGGGCGGCGCGCCCTGGGCGGGCGGCTGCGCCGCCTGGCCTCCGCCGTTGCCGTTCCCGGCGTTGCCCGCGCCGCCTCCCTCGTTCCCGGCGCCGTTCCCGGCGCCGGCTCCCGAGGAGCCTTCGCCGGCCTGGCAGCCGGCGGCCTTCTGCTGGACCTTGATCTGCTCGATGACCGCCGTCCGGTTGGCGATCCTGGCTTCGGACTGGGCGTCGGGGTTCGCCCGTTGCGCGGCGATGAAGTTCTCGTTGTTGCGGAGTGCCTGCGCGAGACCGTCGCAGGCCACCGAGGCCTGACTTGTCCCGGTCATGACAATCGCAGTGCCGCCGGCCAGCGCCGCGACGCCGACGAGCAGGGCGATCTTCTTCTTGCCGCTGAGAGTCTTCTTGCGTGACACGTGAGGCTCCTGTCTCCAGCCGTATGGGGTCGGCTGGTAGCTATCCGTGTGCCTCTACGTACGGGTAACCCGCCCGATCGTTTCAACGTTCCGTCAGTGAAGTTGAAGGTTTCATTCCGGGAGCGCCCGGCAGAGCGCGTCCAGCGCGTCCGCGTAGCGGTGCTCGGGAGGTGTCGCATAGCCCACCACCAGGCCGTCCGCGGTCCTGCCGCACTCCGGGTGCCGGTAGTCGGACAGGGCCTCCACGGCCAGCCCCTGGAAGGCCGCCGCCTTCACCACGGCCCGTTCGGACCCGGCCGGCAGTTCCAGCACCGCGTGCAGACCGGCCGCGATCCCCGACACCCCTATATGCGGGGCGCGTTCGGCCAGTACGGACACCAGCCGGTCGCGGCGCCGCCGGAACCGCTGCCGCATCCGCCGCACATGACGGTCGTAGGCGCCCGACTCCAGGAAGTCCGCGAGGGTCAGCTGCTCCGTGGCGCTCGACCACTGCTCCCGTTCACCCTTGGCGTCCACCACGTCCTCCACCAGATGGCCCGGCAGCACCATCCAGCCCAGCCGCAGCGTGGGGGAGAGGGACTTGCTCACCGAACCCAGCAGCACCACCCGGTCCGGATCGAGCCCCTGCACCGCGCCCACCGGCTGCCTGTCGTACCGGAACTCCCCGTCGTAGTCGTCCTCCACGACCAGACCGTCGCAGGAGCGGGCCCAGTCGACCACGGCGGTGCGCCGGGCGGGAGCCAGCGGACCACCGGTCGGGAACTGGTGCGCGGGGGTGAGGACCACGGCCGCCACGTCGTTCCGTCCCGTCAACTCCTCGATTCGGGCGCCCTGTTCGTCCACCGGCAACGGCACCGTGCGCGTCATCAGCGAGCGGTGGAACGGCAGACCGTACTCCTCCACCGCCCTGCCCCCCGGCAGTACCTCCTCCAGCAGCCGCAGGCCGTGCGCCACACCCGAGCACACCACGATCCGCTCCGGAGCCGTCCGGACCCCGCGGACCCGTGCCAGATACGCGGCGAGCGCCTCGCGCAACTCCGCGCGCCCCCGCGGATCGCCCGGACCGAAGGCGTCGTGGGGCGCCGCCGTCAGCGCCCGCCTTGCCGAGGCCAGCCACGCGGACCGGGGGAACGCCGACGGATCGGGCCGGCCCTGCACCAGGTCGAGCACCGGACGCCGCGGACGGGCCGGAGCGCGCTGCCCGCGCACCGGCGCGACCGGCTCGGCGACCCGGGCGACCCGGGTGCCCGAACCCTGACGGGCGGTGAGCCAGCCCTCGGCGACCAGCTCCGCGTAGGCGTCGGCGACGGTGTTGCGGGCCAGCCCCAGGTCGGCGGCGAGCGAACGGTAGGGCGGCAGCCGGGTGCCCGGGGCGAGCCGGCCGCTGCGCACGGCCTCGCGCAGCGCACGCATCAGCGCCGCCCGGCGCGACCCCGGTCCGGACAGCTCCAGATGGAGGTCACTGCCCAGGCTCTCGGCCGTATTGACCCATGATTCCGTCATCCGAATGCACCCCTCGACCGGTCGCCTGCGCTCGTAGATTCGTAGTCATGACGACGACAGAGATCAAGAAGACCGATCTGCAGGACCCCGCCCGCGTCAACTTCGCGAAGGCCGCCCCGAAGGCCTTCAAGGCCCTCGTCGCCTTCGACGCCGCCGCCCGTGACGGCCTCGACCCCGCCCTCGTCGAACTGGTGCAGATCCGTTCGTCCCAGCTCAACCACTGCGCGTACTGCCTCCACATGCACGCCAGCGACGCGCGCAAGGCCGGCGAGAGCGAGGAACGTCTCCACATGACCCCGGTCTGGCGCGAGGCCCGGCACTTCTACACCGGGAAGGAACAGGCCGCGCTCGCCCTGACCGAGGCGGTCACCCGGATCGGTGACGCGGGCGTCCCCGACGCCGTGTATGCCGAGGCCGCCGCGCACTTCGACGACGAGGAACTGGCGAGGCTCCTCGCGCTCATCCTCACCATCAACACCTGGAACCGGATCGCCGTCGCCACCGGGAAGATCGCGGGCACGGACGAGCGGACCGCCTGAGGCGGCCGACCCCTACGCCGTCAGGTCGCCCGTCGGCGGGTCGCCGGTCGCCAGGCCGCCGTCACCCCCTGTGGTGACCTGGCGGTTCCCCCCGGCCGCCCCAGAGGGTGACCTGGCGGTCCCCCCGGCGGTCTCGCCGCCCTGCGGTCAGCCCTTCCGGCCGAGCGCGTCCCGGACCGCCTCCTCCGTGCGGGCCACCACCGCCGAGCCGTCGTCCGCGGTGATGATCGGCCGCTGGATCAGCTTCGGGTGCTCCACCAGCGCCGTGATCCAGCGGTCGCGGGCGGCGTCGTCCCGCGGCCAGTCCTTCATGCCCAGCTCCTTCGCCGCGGCCTCCTGGGTGCGGGTGATGTCCCACGGCTCCAGTCCGAGCCGGTCCAGCACCTCCGTGATCTCGGCGGCCGTCGGCACGTCCTCGAGGTAGCGGCGCACGGTGTAGTCGGCGCCCTCCGCGTCGAGCAGAGTGAGGGCGGAGCGGCACTTCGAGCAGGCGGGATTGATCCAGATCTCCATGCCGCCCACGGTACTCCCGACCCCCGTAAACCCGTGCTGGCCAGGGGCTTTTGTCAGTGCCGGGCAGTAGAATGGAGGCAGTTCGTGAGGGTTCGGGGGACCCCCCGACCAGGTGCGCCCAGGAGGTCGCCGATGGCCGTATCGACCGTGACGACGACAACACCTTTGAAGAAGAAGCGGCTGCCCGCCGGACAGCCGCGCGAATGGTACGAAGCGCACAACCGCAGCCTGAAGGCCATGCGTCTGGCCATAGCCCTGCTCGACACCGGTGTGTACCGGGCCGAGCAGGCCCGCAACCGCCGGATACGCGCCACGGCGGCCCGGCTCGGCGTCCACCCGCCGTCCAACACCACCTGCCGGATGGTGCGTTCACTGATCCGCGAAACGCACTGAGCCGGGGCTGAGTCCGGACCGAGCCGTCCGGGCGTGCCCGGACGTCAGTGACTCGTGGCGGCCGCCGTGCTGCGTTCCGGGAGGGACAGCAGTGCGGCGGTCGCCTCCGTGCTGTGGCGGCCGCACCGACCGTCCCCGCCGTGGGCTGAGGGACGGTCAGCGCCGCCGCACGGTCGCTACGGCCGGGCGTAGGGGCGGGTCAGGATCTCCATGTTGTGGCCGTCGGGGTCGTCGAAGTACGCCCCGCGGCCACCGAAGAGGCGGTTGATCCGCCCCGGTTCGGTGTGGTGCGGATCGGCGTAGTACGTCACGCCGACGGCCGATATCCGGTCCAGCATCGCGTCGAACTCGTCCTCGGAGACGAGGAACGCGTAGTGCTGCGACTGGATCGGCGTGTCCGGGTCGGCCGTGTAGAAGTCCAGCGTCACACCGGTGCCGGTGTCCACCGGTACGAACGGCCCGAACGGGGCCTCCACCTCCAGCCCCAGGATGCCGGCCAGGAACTCGGCCGAAGCCTGCTTGTCCCGGGCGTAGACGACGGTGTGGTTCAACTCGACTGTCATGACTGTCCTCTCGGGTGATGCATCGGGTGTACGGAACCCGCACGGAAGCGGGTGTCCGCCACGGCGGGCCCCGCGCCCGCCCCGCACTCACGCCGAGGCCGGGTGCTTCTCTCGTGAATGGCCCAAGGCCGACCCGGCAGTCATGCCCTGGACTCTACAAGTCTCCTTCCTGCACGGCGAGTTGATTTAGCAGCGCTTGCCGTGCTTGCCGTGGTCGTCGTGGTCGCACCAGAACCGGACCGTCTTGCCCGCCTCGCCCGGCAGCGGATCCACGCCCCACCGGTCGGTCACCGCGTCGAGCAGCATCAACCCCCGTCCGTCCTCGGCCGGTTCCAGGTCGCCGGCCGGCACCGCCGCGGGCCGCTTCGGGCAGCCGTCCGCGACCTCGACGCGCAGGCCCTCGGGCCGACGCAGGACGAGCAGCGAGGCCCGCCGGTCGGGCACGTGCCGTACGACGTTGGCGAACAGCTCGGTCAGCGCGAGCTCCGCGGCGTCGGTGAGTCCGGCCATGTCCCAACCGGTCAGGTACGCACGGAGGATGCGGCGCAGGTGCCGGGCCGAGTGGTCGCCCATGGTGAACGTCATCCCGTACTGAGTCGCGTGATTCACGTCACCAGGGTGGCTCCGTGCGATTACGCTCGGCTACGAGCAGAACGCAACACCGCAGGCGGTTGGGGTCCCTGATCGGCCAGATCGAGACGGCCAGGACGGTCCCGACCCGGGCTGACCACCCGGCACCGGACGCGGCACGGGCCAAGGGAGTGACCCTTGGCGCGTGCCGCGGTCCTTGCGGGCCGGGAGCTACTCGTCCTCGCCGCCCTCCAGGTCGCCCTCGGTCTCCAGGAACGCCTGCCGCAGCGCTTCGAGGATCGCCGGGTCGGGCTTCGCCCACATGCCGCGGGACTCGGCCTCCAGCAGCCGCTCGGCGATGCCGTGCAGGGCCCAGGGGTTGGCCTCCTGGAGGAACTGCCGGTTCTCCGGGTCGAGGACGTACGTCTCGGCGACCTTGTCGTACATCCAGTCGGCCACGACGCCGGTCGTCGCGTCGTACCCGAAGAGGTAGTCGACGGTCGCGGCCAGCTCGAACGCGCCCTTGTAGCCGTGGCGGCGCATCGCCTCGATCCAGCGGGGGTTCACCACGCGCGCGCGGAAGACGCGGGAGGTCTCCTCCACGAGCGTGCGGGTCCGCACCGACTCCGGGCGGGTCGAGTCGCCGATGTAGGCCTCGGGGGCGGTGCCGCGCAGCGCCCGTACCGCGGCGACCATGCCGCCGTGGTACTGGAAGTAGTCGTCCGAGTCGAGGACGTCGTGCTCGCGGGTGTCGGCGTTCTTCGCGGCGACGGCGATCCGCTTGTACGCGGTCTCCATCTCGGCCCGCGCCGGCCTGCCCTCCAGGCCGCGGCCGTACGCGTAGCCGCCCCACACCGTGTAGACCTCGGCGAGGTCGGCGTCGGTGCGCCAGTCGCGGCTGTCGATGAGCTGGAGCAGACCGGCGCCGTAGGTGCCCGGACGGGACCCGAAGATACGGGTGGTCGCGCGGCGTTCGTCGCCGTGCTCGGCGAGGTCGGCCTGCGCGTGGGCGCGCACGTGGTTCTGCCCGGCCGGCTCGTCCAGCGAGGCGACGAGCCGTACGGCGTCGTCCAGCAGGCCGATGGTGTGCGGGAACGCGTCACGGAAGAAGCCGCTGATGCGGAGCGTCACGTCGATGCGGGGCCGGCCCAGCTCGTCGAGCGGGATCGGCTCCAGGCCGGTGACCCGGCGGGACGCCTCGTCCCAGACGGGGCGGACACCGAGGAGCGCCAGGACCTCCGCCACGTCGTCGCCCGAGGTGCGCATCGCGCTGGTGCCCCACAGGGACAGGCCGACGGAGGTCGGCCACTCGCCGTTGTCGGCGCGGTAGCGCTCCAGCAGCGAGTCGGCCAGGGCCTGGCCGGTCTCCCAGGCGAGGCGGGACGGGACGGCCTTGGGGTCGACGGAGTAGAAGTTGCGGCCCGTCGGCAGCACGTTGACCAGTCCGCGCAGCGGCGAACCGGACGGGCCGGCCGGGACGAAACCGCCGTTCAGCGCGTGGACGGAGTGGTCGAGCTCCTGGACCGTCGCGGCGAGCCGCGGCACGACCTGGCGGGCGGCGAAGTCGAGGACGGCGGCGACCTGTTCGGGGTGGCCGGCGGCGACCGTGGCGACGGCGGCCGGGTCCCAGCCGGCGTCCTCCATCGCCTGCACCAGCGTGCGGGCCTGCTCCTCGGCGGCGTCCGCGCCGGTGCGCGTGGCGGCCGACTCGTCCAGGCCGAGCGCCTCGCGCAGGCCGGGGAGCGCGGCCGTGCCGCCCCAGATCTGGCGGGCGCGCAGGATCGACAGGACCAGGTTGACCCGCTCCGGGCCGGTCGGGGCGCCGCCCAGGACGTGCAGACCGTCGCGGATCTGCGCGTCCTTGACCTCGCACAGCCAGCCGTCGACGTGCAGCAGGAAGTCGTCGAAGCCCTCGTCGTCCGGGCGTTCATCCATGCCCAGGTCGTGGTCCAGCTTCGCGGCCTGGATGAGCGTCCAGATCTGTGCCCGGATCGCCGGGAGCTTCGCCGGGTCCATGGAGGAGATGCCCGCGTACTCGTCGAGCAGCTGCTCAAGGCGCGCGATGTCGCCGTAGGACTCGGCGCGCGCCATCGGCGGCACCAGGTGGTCGACGAGCGTGGCGTGCGCCCGGCGCTTGGCCTGGGTGCCCTCGCCCGGGTCGTTGACCAGGAACGGGTAGACCAGCGGCAGGTCGCCGAGCGCGGCGTCCGGGCCGCAGGCCGCGGACAGGCCGGCGTTCTTGCCGGGCAGCCACTCCAGGTTGCCGTGCTTGCCGAGGTGCACCATGGCGTCCGCGCCGAAACCGCCGTCCGCCTGCGTCGCCGCGATCCAGCGGTAGGCCGCCAGGTAGTGGTGCGAGGGCGGCAGGTCCGGATCGTGGTAGATCGCGATCGGGTTCTCGCCGAAACCGCGCGGCGGCTGGATCAGGATCAGCAGATTGCCGCGGCGCAGCGCCGCGAGGACGATGTCGCCCTCCGGGTTGCGGCTGCGGTCCAGGAACATCTCGCCGGGCGCCGGGCCCCAGTGCTCCTCGACCTGCTCGCGGAGCTCCGCGGGCAGGTGTGCGTACCAGCGCTTGTAGTCGGCGGCGGGGATGCGCACCGGGTTGCTGGCGAGCTGCTCCTCGGTCAGCCAGTCCTGGTCGTGGCCGCCCGCCTCGATCAGCGCGCGGATCAGCTCGTCGCCGTCACCCGACTCCAGGCCGGGGACCTCCTCGCTGCCGAAGTCGTAGCCCTCGTCGAGGAGTCGGCGCAGCAGCGCCACCGCGCTGGCGGGAGTGTCCAGGCCGACCGCGTTGCCGATCCGTGCGTGCTTCGTCGGGTAGGCGGACAGGACCAGCGCGAGGCGCTTCTCGGCGTTCGGGATGTGCCGCAGCCGGGCGTGCCGTACGGCGATGCCTGCGACGCGGGCGGCGCGTTCGGCGTCCGCGACGTACGCGGGCAGGCCGTCCGCGTCGATCTCCTTGAACGAGAACGGCACGGTGATCAGACGGCCGTCGAACTCCGGCACGGCGACCTGGCTCGCCGCGTCCAGCGGCGACAGGCCCTCGTCGTTCTCCTCCCAGGCGCTGCGCGGGGAGGTCAGGCACAGGGCCTGGAGCACCGGGACGTCCAGGGCGGCCAGCGCACCGGTGTCCCACGCCTCGTCGTCGCCCCCGGCGCTCGCCTCGGCGGGCTTGGTGCCGCCCGCGGCGAGCACGGTGGTGACCAGGGCGTCGGCGCCCCGCAGCGTCTCGACGAGCTCCGGCTCGGGCGCGCGCAGCGACGCCACGAACAGCGGCAGCGGGCGGGCCCCGGCGTCCTCGATCGCACCGCACAGCGCGTCGACGAAGGCGGTGTTGCCGCTCATGTGGTGGGCGCGGTAGTAGAGCACCGCGATCGTCGGGCCGTCGACGCCCTCGCGTGCGGTGCGCTCCAGCGGGCCCCAGCTCGGGGCGGCCGTGGGCGGCTCGAAACCGTGACCGGTCAGCAGCACCGTGTCGGAGAGGAACCGGGCGAGCTGCTCCAGGTTCGCCGGGCCGCCGTGCGCGAGGTACTTGTGGGCCTCGGCCGCGATGCCGACGGGCACCGTGGAGGCCTCCATCAGCTGGGCGTCCGGGGCCTGTTCACCGGTGAGCACCACGACCGGCCGGTCCTGGGCGAGCAGTGCGTCGAGCCCGTCCTGCCAGGCCCGGATGCCGCCCAGCAGGCGGACGACGACCAGTTCGGTGCCTTCCAGAAGGCCGGGCAGGTCGTCGAGCGCGAGCCGGGAGGGATTCGCGAACCGGTAGGGCAGCGGGCCCTCCGCCGCGCGGGCACTCAGCAGGTCGGTGTCGGAGGTCGACAGCAGCAGGATCATGCGTGCGCAGGCCTTCCTCGGGGTGTCCGCGCCCCGGGCGGTGGGTGAGGACGGCGGGAGTTCCTGGCTCACCCGGCGTTCGCCGGGCTCACAGTGGCGGGACCGCGCCGGATTCTCACCGGGCTTCCTCCCCTGTCGCCGTCGCTGACGAATACGGGCCAATCGGCCCGCGAGCGCAGCATACTGCGTGCCGTTCCCGCCTCGGACGGCCCGAGGCTTCCCGGGCGGGCCGCCCGGCATTCCTCAGTCGACGCCCAGGTGGCGGACGCGCTGACTCCGGTGACGGTCGGGTGGCGGCAGGGGTGGCTCCGGGGCCGGCGCGGCGGGCACGGAGACGGGCGCGGCGCGGCGGTGGCTCGGTGGCGGGTGTGCGGGCTCCGGTGGTTGGAGGCCTTGGGCGTTCCCCTGCCGCAGGCCGCACCGCGGCTCGGGCGGACGCGGTGGCACCGGTGACGGTGCTGGCCGCCGTCCGGGCGACGGACCCGGTGGCCTCGCCGTGATGGCCCGGTGATGTCCCGGCGGCAGGCGTGGCGATGCCACGGTGATCCGTACGACGTCGGCCCGGTGGCGGATGCGTGGGTTCCGGCGGGCCGGGGGGACTCCGGCCGTTTTCCCGGTCGTCGCCGGGTGGCGTGGGTGGCGGAGGTGGTGGCTCCGGTGCCGGTGTCGGCGGGGATCCGGTCGACGACCCGATGGCCACGCGGTGGCGGGCGCGGCGATGCCGCGGCGACCCGTACGACGTCGGCCCGGCGGTGGACGCCCGGACCCCGGCCAGGCCGGCGGCCCCCGGCCGTTCCCCTGCCGCACCGTGCGCACGGTGGTCGCATATGCTCGCCGCCATGTCCGCCGCCACCTCCCCGACCCCGTCACAGGGTGACGAAACCCGCGTACGGGACCGGGGCGATGCGTGCCCCGGTGCATTGCGGCTGCACGCAGCCGACGACGGCGCGCTGGCGCGGATCCGGATCCCCGCCGGGATCCTCACGGCCCGACAGGCGGAGGCGCTCGCGGACGCCGCGGAACGGCTCGGGGACGGACGGCTCGACATCACCTCCCGCGGCAACGTCCAGCTGCGCGGCCTCCACGACGGCTGCGGACGCGACCTGGAACGGCTGCTGACCGGTGCCGAACTGTTTCCCTCACCCGCGCACGAACGCATCCGGAACATCGTCGCCTCGCCGCTCTCCGGCCTCGACGGCGCCGGCTGCGCCGACGTCCACCCGTGGGTGCGGGAACTGGACCGGCTGCTCTGCACGAGTCGTACCGCCACGGCACTTTCCGGCCGGTTCCTGTTCTCCTGCGACGACGGCCGCGGCGACATGACGGCCCTGCAGTCCGATGTGATGTTGATCGCAGAGCCCGGCGGACAGGCCCGGCTCCACATCGGCGGCGTCCCCGCCGCACTGCGGCTGGTGGCCGCCGACGCACCGCGCGCCGCGCTGCTCGCCGCCGAGGCGTTCCTCGACGCCGCCCGTGACAGCGGCACGCGTGCCTGGCGGGTACGGGAACTGCCGCCCGGACACGCCCCGTTCGCCCCCGACCTGGTCCCGCGCCTGGCCGCGGCCGGGGTGGCCGCCGAACCCGTCGAGCAGGCCCTGCCCCTCGGCGACCCGCCGGCCCCCGGCCCCGTCCGGGGCCCAGGCGGCACCACCGCCCTCTCCGTGCTCGCGCCCCTCGGCCGGCTCACCGCCGCACAATGGCGGCAACTCGCCACAGAAGCCCACGAACTACGTGTGACACCCTGGCGCGGCGTGGTCGTCACCGGCCCCGCGGCGGCCCGGGCGGACGCCCCGGCTGCCGCCGGCCTGGTCACCGACCCCGCGTCCCCCTGGCTGGGCGTCGGCGCCTGCACGGGCACGCCCGGTTGTGCCAAATCCCTCGCCGACGTACGGTCCGACGCCGAGGCCGCCGTACGCACCGGCCAGGGACCGGAACGGCACGGACTGCCGGTGTACTGGTCCGGCTGCGCACGCCGCTGCGGCCATCCGCAGGGGGAGTACGTGGACGTGGTGGCGAACGGCACCGGCTACGACGTCAGCACCCGCAGGCCCACCGACCGTTGACGAGATGAGCGAGAGCACAGTGTTCGAGTACGAGAAGGACGGCGCGGAGATCTACCGGCAGTCCTTTGCCACGATCCGCGCCGAGGCGGACCTCGCGGAACTGCCCGCCGACGTCTCCCAGGTCGCCGTACGCATGATCCACGCGTGCGGGATGACCGACCTCGTACGCGACCTCGGCTGGACCACCGACGTGGTCGCCGCCGCCCGCAAGGCCCTGCGCTCCGGCGCGCCCATCCTCTGCGACGCGCAGATGGTCGCCTCCGGCGTCACCCGCAAGCGGCTGCCCGCCGACAACGACGTGATCTGCACCCTCTCCGACCCCTCGGTGCCGGAGCTCGCCGCCCGCATGGGCACCACGCGCAGCGCCGCCGCGCTCGAACTGTGGCACGACCGTATGGAGGGCGCCGTCATCGCGGTCGGCAACGCCCCCACCGCGCTGTTCCGGCTCCTGGAGATGATCGAGGAGGGCGCCCCCCGCCCGGCCGCCGTGATCGGCGTCCCCGTCGGTTTCATCGGCGCCGCCGAGTCCAAGGACGCGCTCGCCGCGCACCCGTCGAAGCTGGACCACCTGATCGTCCGCGGCCGCCGCGGCGGATCCGCCATGGCCGCGGCCGCGATCAACGCGATTGCGAGCGAGGCGGAGTGAGCGAGCAGCAGACCACCGGACGGCTCTACGGCGTGGGCCTCGGCCCCGGCGACCCGTCCCTCATGACCCTGCGGGCCGCCGAGGTCATCGCCGCGGCCGACGTGATCGCTTACCACAGCGCCCGGCACGGACGGTCCATCGCCCGTTCCATCGCCGCGAAGCACCTGCGCGACGAGCACATCGAAGAGCCGCTCGTCTACCCCGTCACCACCGAGGCCACCGACCACCCCGGCGGCTACCGCGGCGCCCTCGACGACTTCTACGAGGAGGCCGCGGCCCGTCTCGCCGCGCACCTCGACGCCGGACGCACCGTGGCCGTCATCTCCGAGGGCGACCCGTTCTTCTACGGTTCGTACCAGCACATGCACAAGCGGCTCGCCCACCGCTACCCGACCGAGGTGATCCCAGGCGTCACCTCGGTGAGCGCCGCCGCCGCCCGGCTGGGCACGCCGCTGGTCGAGGCCGACGAGGTGCTCACCATCCTCCCGGGCACCCTGCCGCAGGAGGAACTGACCGCCCGTCTCGCGTCGACCGACGCCGCCGTCGTCATGAAGCTCGGCCGCACCTTCCCCGCCGTGCGCGGCGCCATGGAGGCGTCCGGCCGGATCGACGAGGCACGGTACGTGGAGCGCGCCACGATGAGCGGCGAGCGCACGGGCCTGCTGGCGGACGTGGACGGCGAGTCGGTGCCGTACTTCGCGGTCGCGGTGGTGCCGAGCCGTATCGCCAACCCGGTCGCCGAGCCCGCGCGCGGCGAGGTCGTCGTCGTGGGCACCGGACCGGCCGGACCCCTGTGGCTGACGCCCGAGACGCGCGGCGCCCTCGCCTCCGCGCAGGACCTCGTCGGCTACACCACCTACCTGGACCGGGTGCCGGTGCGCCCCGGTCAGCACCGCCACGGCTCCGACAACAAAGTCGAGTCCGAGCGCGCCGAGTTCGCCCTCGACCTCGCCCGGCGCGGGCGCCGGGTCGCGGTGGTCTCCGGTGGCGACCCGGGCGTCTTCGCCATGGCCACCGCCGTGCTGGAGGCCGCCTCCCAGGAGGCGTACCGGGACGTGCCGGTGCGGGTCCTGCCCGGCGTCACCGCGGCCAACGCCGCGGCGGCGAAGGCGGGCGCCCCGCTCGGCCACGACTACGCCGTGGTCTCGCTGTCCGACCGGCTCAAGCCGTGGGACGTCATCGCCGGACGCCTCGCCGCGGCCGCCTCGGCGGACCTGGTCCTCGCCCTCTACAACCCCGGCTCGCGCAGCCGCACCTGGCAGGTCGGCAAGGCCCGCGAACTGCTGCTGGAGCACCGCGCCCCCGACACCCCGGTCGTCCTCGGCCGCGACGTCGGCGGCCCGGAGGAGTCCGTGCGGATCGTCCGCCTCGGAGATCTCGACCCGGCGCAGGTCGACATGCGCACGATCCTGCTGATCGGGTCCTCGCAGACCCGTGTGGTGCGACGCGGCGACGGCGAGGAGATCGCCTGGACACCGCGCACGTACCCGGAGCGGCAGGCGTAGGAACGGGCGGCCTTCGGAACGGAGGTGATCCGGGAACGGCCCCGGCGGGTTTCGCCGTTCCCGGACCGACCGGGTGCGCTCACAGGTCGCAGGAGGAGATGACCACGGACATGACCGAGCCGTACGATCACGACCGGCTCGGTCGGCTGCTGAAGGAGCACCGGCTCGCGCCCTACCCCACCGGGTTCCGCGGTGTGGATATCGAAGGCGAAGAACTCATCCTGCTGGACGCGGACGTCGCCGCCGCGACCTGAAAGGGCCCACGGGGACATCGGAGAGGTCTCAGGCCTGCAGCGCCTCGACCCACTCCGCCGCGGCCTCCGGGGTCGCCGCCACCGGTACGCCCGGCGGAACGGGCGGCCGTTCGACGACCACCACGGGGAGGCCCGCCTCTCTGGCCGCGGCCAGCTTCGGGGCCGTCGCGGCGCCGCCGCTGTCCTTCGTGACGAGGACGTCGACCCGGTGGCGGCGCAGCAGTTCCCGCTCGCCGTCCAGGGTGAACGGGCCGCGGTCGAGGAGCAGCTCCATGCGGGGCGGGCACGCGCCGTCGGGCGCGTCCACCGACCGGACCAGGAACCAGAGCGCCTCGAGGTGTGCGAAGGTGGCCAGGCCCATCCGCCCGGTGGTGAGGAACACCCGCCTCCCCAGTCCGGGCAGGACCTCCGCGGCCTCCGCCAGCGACCCGACGTGGTGCCAGCGGTCGCCCTCGACGGGCACCCAGCCGGGGCGGCGCAGGGCCAGCAGGGGAACATGGGCCATGGCGGCGGCCTCGGCCGCGTTGAAACTGATCGTCCCGGCGAAAGGATGGGTGGCGTCGATGAGCGCATCGACCCGGTGCTCGCGCAGCCACTGCGCGAGGCCCTCGGCTCCGCCGAACCCGCCCACCCTGACCCCGCCGGCCGGCAGCCTCGGCCGCGCCACCCGCCCGGCCAGTGAGCTGGTCACCCGCGTCCGGCCGTGCAGCAGTTCGGCGAGCCGACGCCCCTCCGTCGTACCACCGAGAACGAGCACATGCCGTATGACCTTCATCGGGCCCTTCCATGAGTGAGGCGACCGGCGGCCGCACCGCCCAACTCAAGCACACCGGTCTCCGGCCGGGCTGGACGACCGGGGCGTGCGCGACGGCCGCGACCACGGCCGCGTACACGGCGCTGCTGACGGGCGAGTTCCCCGACCCGGTGACGATCACCCTGCCCAAGGGGCAGACCCCGGCGTTCGCACTCGCGGTGGAGGAACTCGCCGCGGACGGTCACGCGACGGCCGGCGTGGTCAAGGACGCGGGCGACGACCCGGACGTCACACACGGCGCGCTGGTCCGCTCGACGGTCCGGCTGCTGCCGCCCGGCAGCGGGGTCGTGTTCCGCGCCGGCCCCGGCGTGGGGACCGTCACCAGGCCGGGCCTCCCACTGGACGTGGGGGAGCCCGCGATCAACCCCGTGCCCCGGCAGATGATGCGCGACCACATCGCCGAGGCCGCCGCACGGCACGGCGGCACGGGCGACGCGGAGATCACCGTCTCCATCGACGACGGCGAGGAGATCGCCCGCAGCACGTGGAACCCCCGGCTCGGCATCCTGGGCGGCCTGTCCGTCCTCGGCACGACCGGCATCGTCGTCCCGTACTCCTGCTCCGCGTGGATCGACTCCATCCGGCGCGGCGTGGACGTGGCCCGCGCCGCGGGCCGTACGCACGTGGCCGGGTGCACCGGGTCGACGTCCGAGAAGACCGTCGTGACGGAGTACGGCCTGCCCGAGGACGCCCTCCTCGACATGGGCGACTTCGCGGGCGCGGTGCTGAAGTACGTACGCCGCCATCCCGTCGACCGCCTCACGATCTGCGGCGGTTTCGCGAAGCTGTCCAAACTGGCCGCGGGCCACATGGACCTGCACTCGGCCCGCTCCCAGGTCGACAAGGGCCTGCTGGCGGAGCTGGCGCGCGGCGCCGGCGCGGACGAGACCCTTGCGGCCGCGGTGGCGGAGGCCAACACCGGTCTCGCCGCCCTCCAGCTGTGCGCGGCCCGGGGCGTGCCCTTGGGCGACGCGGTCGCCGCCACGGCCCGCGACCAGGCCCTGGATGTGCTCCGCGGCGCGCCGGTCGTCGTCGACGTCGTCTGCATCGACCGCGCCGGCACCGTCGTCGGCCGCTCGGAGCCCCGCGGACCGGGCCGGACCTGACCGTCCGTGTCGATCTTGGATGTGCCAAACTCCTTGTGTATGACGGGAATTGACGGAGCGCAAGCGGTTCGGAACGAGGGAGTGGGGGCCGCGGTCACCCTGGGACTGCTGGCCGCCTGGGCGGTGCACGACGCCGAGGAGGTGGCCATGGTGCCCCGCTGGGCGCGGGCCCGCGCGGCGGAACTGCGGAAACGTTTCCCGCAGATGCCGGAGACGGTGTGGCGGCGCCTGGAGTCCCTCGACGGCAAGGAGTTCGCGGTCGCGGTCGCCGCGATGGGCGTGCTGGTGGCCGCCGCGGCCGCCGACGGCCACCGGACCGGTGGGCGCTCCGGGTTCTACCAGGGCGCCCTCGACGCGTTCGGCCTGCACGGCCTGGTCCACCTGGCCCAGGCCGCGGCGGTCCGCGGCTACACGCCGGGCTCCGCCACCACCCCTCTGGTGGTGATCCCCTTCACCCTGTGGGCCCGCCACCGCCTGCGCCGCGCCGGCGTCCTGCGCCCCACCCGCCCCCGCGACCTCCCGGCCGGCCTGGCGTTCGCCGCCGCGGCGACGGCCGGCGCCCATCTGACGGCTCGGCGCATCGTCCGCCGGAGGGCGTCGAGGTCTTGAGGCGGGCGGGGACGTGAGCGTTACGGGGGAAGGGCGGGGTCGTGAGCGTTGTGGGGCGGGGGCGTGAGGCGGGCCAGGGTCGTGAGCGTTGCAGGACGGGGCGGGGGTGACTGGTCTGCGGGAGCGCGGCGGGCGGAGCCTGCCGGGCACTCGTCCGGCCGTCGGGGACGCGGAAGGGTCTTCCCGAGGGGGCGGAACGCTCTTCCCGACAGGCGGGCGCCAGGCCGGCCGGCTGCCGTGGCGGCGCGCAGCATCCCACGCCCCGCCCGGTTCGCTTGAGCGTCACCGGCTGACCCGGCCTGGGTGCGGCGCGGGCAGCGGCGCCGGGGATTCGCCTGGCCCTCCGGGACACGGAGGGGCGCTGCTGGCGCTCCCGACGTGCCGCACGTCATGTCGGCCGACGGCCGCGGGAGTCCGCGCCCGGGAAAGCAGGACCCCGCTCAGCAGACGTGACGCTCCCGCTCCGGCGAGTACAGGTGGCTGTCGCGGAACTGCGACGCGCCCAGCGTCCGGCCGACCATGATGACGGCGGTGCGGACGACACCCGCCGCCTTCACCTGGTCCGCGATCTCGCCCAGCGTGCCCCGCAGGACGAGCTCGTCGGGCCGGCTGGCCATCGCGACGACCGCGGCCGGACAGTCCGCGCCGTAGTGCGGCAGGAGTTCGGCCACGACGCGGTCGACGTACCGGGCCGCCAGGTGCAGCACCAGCAGCGCGCCGCTGCGGCCCAGCGTGGCCAGGTCCTCGCCCTCCGGCATGGGGGTGGCCTGCTGGGCGATCCGGGTCAGGATGACGGTCTGCCCGACAGTCGGCACGGTCAGCTCCCGCTTCAGCGCGGCCGCGGCCGCCGCGAACGCCGGGACTCCGGGCACGACTTCGTACGGGACCCCCGCCGTGTCCAGGCGGCGCATCTGCTCGGCCACCGCGCTGAACACGGACGGGTCGCCGGAGTGCAGCCGGGCCACGTCATGGCCCCCCTCGTGCGCACGGACGAGTTCCTCGGTGATCCGGTCGAGGTCGAGCTGCGCGGTGTCGATCAGCCGGGCGTCCGGCGGGCACTCCGCGAGGAGCTCGCGCGGTACGAGGCTGCCCGCGTACAGGCACACCCCGCAGCGGGCCAGCGTGCGTGCGCCGCGCACCGTGATCAGGTCGGCGGCGCCCGGGCCGGCACCGATGAAGTACACCGTCATCGTTCTTGTCCTCCTGATTTGGTGACGGCCCATTGGGTGACCGGCATGGCCTGCCGCCACCCCGTGAACCCGCCGACGGGAACGGCGTGCGCGACCGCGAGCCGCACGAGGTCGCCGCCGTGCCGCCGGTACCACTCGGTGAGCAGCGCCTCGGACTCCAGGGTCACGGTGTTCGCGACGAGCCGGCCGCCCGCGGGCAGGGCCTCCCAACAGGCCGCCAGCAGCCCGGGCGCGGTGAGCCCGCCGCCGATGAACACCGCGTCGGGCACCGGGAGTCCGTCCAGCGCGGCCGGCGCCCGGCCGGTGACGACACGCAGTCCGGGCACGCCGAGGGTCTGCGCGTTGCGGCCGATGCGTTCGGCCCGCACCGAATCGCGTTCCACGGACACGGCCCGGCAGGCGGGGTGCGCCCGCAGCCATTCGATGGCGATGGAGCCGGAGCCGCCGCCGACGTCCCACAGGAGTTCACCGGGGGCGGGGGCGAGCGCCGCGAGGGTGGCGGCCCGTACATACCGCTTGGTGAGCTGCCCGTCGCTCTCGTACGCGTCGTCGGGCAGACCGGGCACCACAGACAGCCGCCGGGCTCCGGGGTCGCGCCGGCAGTCGACGGCGATGACGTTCAGGGCGTCGCCCGGCGGGTGGTCCCAGCTCGCGGCGATCCCCTCCGCCTGCCGCTCGTCCGCGCCGCCGAGCTGTTCGAGGACGCGCATCCGGCTGGGTCCGAAGCCGCGGTCGGTGAGCAGTCCGGCGACCTCGGCGGGGGTGCCGGCGCCGGCGCTGAGCACGAGCACGCGCCGCCCGTCGTGGAGGACACGGGCGAGCCGGGCGGCCGGGCGGCCGACCAGGGTGACGACGTCGGTGTCCTCGACGGGCCAGCCGAGCCGCGCGCACGCGTACGACACGGAGGACGGGTGGGGCAGCACGCGCAGGGCGTCGGATCCGGCGATCTCGCCGAGGGTGCGGCCGATGCCGTGGAACATGGGATCGCCGCTGGCCAGGACGCAGATGCGGCGTCCCCGGTGCTCGGCGAGCAGCCCGGGAACGGCGGGCCGCAGCGGGGACGGCCAGGTGACCCGGGTGCCGGTGCAGTCGGCGGGGAGCAGATCGAGCTGACGTGCGCCGCCGACGAGGACCTCGGCGGAGAGCAGGGCGTCCCGGGACGCGGCCGGGAGTCCTTCCCACCCGTCGGCGCCGATCCCGACGACGGTCACTGCGGGGGCGGGGGAGGCGGCGTTCACGTGGCCGAACTCTACCGGCCCGGTCATGCGTTCGGTTCAGCGGCTGCTGTTGTGGAAGCGCTGTCCCTGCACCTGGTCGCGCTCACTCTCCGATGCCGCGCGGTGGCCGGGGGCCGACTGCGGTGAGGGAAGCGTCACCCGTCATCGGTCACCCGTCACCCGTCACCCGTCATCGGTCACCCGTCACCCGTCATCGGTCACCCGTCATCCGTCACCCGTCACCCGTCTTCCCGCGTGACACCGATGTCTTCCAGCCACAGATCGGGCCGCGCCGAGACGAAGTCCCGCATCAGCGTCCGGCACTCCGGATCGTCCAGCAGCACGATCTCCACGCCGTGCTCGGCCAGCCAGTCGTGCCCGCCGTGGAAGGTCTCCGCCTCGCCGATCACCACCCTGGAGATCCCGAACTGCCGCACGAGGCCGCTGCAGTACCAGCACGGCGACAGCGTCGTCACCATCGTCGTACCGCGATAGCCCCGCTGCCGTCCGGCGTTCCGGAACGCCGCGGTCTCGGCGTGCTGCGACGGGTCCCCGTCCTGGACCCGCCGGTTCCGCCCGCGCCCGAGGAGCGCCCCGTCCGCCCCGTACAGCGCGGCGCCGACCGGCACACCGCCCTCCGCGAGCCCGGCCCGCGCCTCCTCCAGCGCCACCGCGAGCATGGCGCGGGCCGTAGCGGTGTCCAGTGGGGTCATGCCGTGTCCAGTGAAGTCACGCCGTGTCCCGTCGTAGTCGTTGTCTGTCCGGCCGTGTCACCTGTCCGGCCGTGTCGCAGGACTCCTCGTGCCCAGCCGCTTCAAAGCGACTCCTCGCGGGCACGGGCACCGGACGCATCCCCGGGCAGATGGGTGGTGAACCATTCCGCGGCCAGGACGGCCACGGCCTCCAGTGTTCCCGGTTCCTCGAAGAGATGGCTCGCACCCGGGACGACGTCCACGCGGTGTTCGCACTGGAGCAGGGCCGCCGCCTCGCGGTTGAGCCCCAGGACCTGAGTGTCGAGGCTCCCCACGATCAGCAGCGTGGGGGCACGCACGGCCGCCAGCCGTGAGGACGCCAGATCGGGACGGCCTCCGCGGGACACCACGGCGACGACGTCCGTGTCCGGTTCCGCGGCCGTCGTCAGGGCGGCCGCGGCGCCCGTGCTCGCCCCGAAGAGGCACACCGGCAGCCCGTACTGGGCCCGCAGCCAGTGCGTGGCACCGGTGAGCCGCTCGGCGAGCAGCGGGATGTCGAAGACCTTCGCGCGGTCGTTCTCCTCGCCAGGGGTGAGCAGGTCGAACAGCAGCGTCCCCAGCCCGGCCCGCTGCAGGGCCTCGGCGACGGCACGGTTGCGCGGACTGTGCCTGCTGCTCCCGCTGCCGTGCGCGAAGGCGACGACGGCCGGTGCGTCATGGGGGAGCGCCAGGTCCCCGGGCAGCGCGACCCCGGCGGCCCGCACCACGACCTCGGGATCGTCCACACCGGTGGCCGCATCCTCGGCCAGCAGCGCGGAGACCTCCTCGTCGGTGGTCTGCGCGAAGTCCCGGTACCAGCGGCCCACGGCGACGAAATCACCGGGAGAGGCCAGGCAGACCACCTCGTCGGCCTCCTGGCGCAGCCATCCCACGGTGTCCGCAGGAGCCAGCGGCACGGCCAGGACGACCCGCGCCGCACCCTGGGCGCGGGCCACGCGGCAGGCGGCCGCCGCCGTGGAACCGGTGGCGACGCCGTCGTCGACCACGACGACGGTCCGCCCCTCGACCGGGACCCTCGGCCGGTGCCCGCGGTACTGCTGCAGCCGCCGCTCCAGCACCGAGCGCTCGGCCTCCTCCACGGCCACCTGCTGGGCACGGCTGAGCCGCGCCATCGCCACCACGTCGTCGTTGAGGATCCGCACCCCGCCCTCACCGATCGCGCCGAACCCCAGTTCGGGATGGACGGGCACGCCCAGTTTACGGACCACGATCACATCGAGCGGCGCGCCGAGGGCCCGGGCCACCCGGGCCGCCACCGGAACCCCGCCACGCGGCAGCCCCAGAACGACGGGATCCCGCAGTTCCAGCGCCCGCACTGCCTCGGCCAGCCGGTCCCCGGCCTCCGTACGATCGACGAACAGCACGGTCCACCTCACCTCCCGGGTCCTCGGACCCGTGCGGAAGCTCCCCTTCCAGCTTGCTCTTCCGTCGCGGCCCGGTGCGACCGACACTGGGTGGGTGAGGCGGTGACCCACGATGACGCTCACGATCGCCCTGGCCGGCGACACGATGCTCGGCCGGGGTGTCGCACAGCAGATCGCCGACTACGGCCCGGACTCGCTCTTCGCGCCCGGGCTGAAGCCTGTGGTCGACCGGGCCGACCTGTTCCTCCTGAACCTCGAATGCTGCGTCTCCGCCCGAGGGAGCCGCGCCCGCATCCCGGGCAAGCCATTCTTCTTCCGGGCCCCGCCGGAGGCCGCAGGCGCACTCGCGCAGCTTGGGGTGGACGCCGTCACCCTGGCCAACAACCACGCCCTCGACTACGGTCCGGAAGCCCTCGAGGACACGCTGTCGCTCCTCGCCGAAGCGGGCATCGACGTCGTCGGGGCCGGCCCCGACGTCACACGGGCCCGCGCCCCGATCGTGATGACGGCCGGAGGGCTGCGCATCGGTCTGCTGGGCGTCGCCGACCACCCCGAGGAGTTCGCCGCGGGCCCGCACACCCCCGGCACCTCCTACGCAGACCTCCGCCACGGCGCACCGCGCTGGCTCATCGACGCCATCCGCGACCTGCACCAGGGCACCGACGTCACCCTGGTCACCGTCCACTGGGGACCCAACATGGCCTCCCGCCCCGTCCCCCACGTCCTGCGCTGCGTCCCGGACCTGCTGGAGGCCGGGGCCGCCCTCGTGATCGGCCACTCCGCCCACGTCTTCCAGGGCTTCACCCGCCGCGTCCTGTTCGACCTCGGCGACTTCATCGACGACTACGCCGTCGACCCCGAGCTACGGAACGACCTGGGCCTGCTCTTCCTCGCCACGCTGGACGGGTCGTCCCTCCTCCGCGTGGATGCGTACCCGCTCGCCCTCGACTACTGCCACACCCGTCCCGCGGACCCGGACGAGTACGACTGGATCCGCCGCCGCCTCACCAGCGCATGCGCGGCCATGGGTACGACGGTCACGGACGACGGCGACCATCTGACGGCGCGGTGGGTCTGAGGGGCGGTCGGGGGTCACCGGGACCAGGGCCAGGCCCACGCCCGGGGGACCACGCCCGGGAGGCCACGGCCAGGAGACTGGGGCCAGGCGACCGGGACCCAGTGGATCATCCGTTTGCCATCCTTTCTGACATTCCGTCATTGAGACCATCACGGCACGCCCGACCTGTATGAAGGCCCGTCAGATGCATCCGTGCAGGGGGCTGCACCAGCACCTTCCGACAGGTCGTCAGGTCGCGGAGCTGTTTCCCTGGGTTGCGGAGCGCGGCGCCCTGTCGGGACAGCAGGTCCTGCCCCGCGCCCTCGGAGGGTGAAATGCGCATTGCACGAGTACTCGCCGCCGGCGCCCTGACCGTGATCGCCGTCGGCCACCCGGCCGGAGCCGCGGCCGCGGACGAGTCGGATCTCCGCGTCAGCCCCGGCGTGGTCTACCCGGGATCGACCGTCAAGGTCAGCACGGAGGTCTGCGGACCGGACGTGACGTACGGCAAGGGACAGGCGGAGGCCGGCGGCCAGATCAACATGCTGGAGACCGGCAGGGAGGGCGAACTGGCCGGCGAGTTCACCGTCCCGGCGGACACCAAGGAGGGCGTCTACAACATCACGGTCAAGTGCCCCCCGAGAACCCGCGTCGACACCACGGTCGAGGTGGCCCACCGCCCGAGCGGACCGGTGCGCGGCGGATTCGGCGGAGCCGGAGGCATGGACGGCACCCAGATCGCCCTCGGCTGCGCGCTGATCGCCGGCGCGGTGGGCGGCGGCGTGATCGCCAAGCGGCGCCGCACCGCCGGCGACGCCGCTTGACCGGCCTGCCCCCGGGGGCGGGGTGGCCGGCGCCCCGGCCGCCTCGCCGCCCGGCACCGGCGGCCGGGACCGCCACCGGGCGCGGACGAGCCGCGGTCCTGCTGTCGACCAGGAACCTCGCCGTCGTCCTGATCGCCGGCATCTTCCTGGTGGCCCACGGGATGCGCGGCGAGCCGGCCCCCCAGCCGTCCGCCGCCCAGGCCTTCTCCGCACCCGACTCCACGGCATCGCCGGCCCCACCGGAGACGCGGGCGCCCCGGAACGCCTCCCCGCGGGTGCCGCCCACCCGGGTGCCGCCCCCGCTCACGGCCGCCGCCCGCACGAAGGCCGCCCCGAAGCGACTGCGCATCCCCGCGATCGGCGTCAACGCACCGATGACCGGGCTCACCCTCGACGGGACCGGCACCCTCGCCATGCCGTCGGCCCGCAGAGCCCATCTGGCCGGCTGGTACGCCAAGGGCCCCGTCCCCGGCGAGCCCGGCACCGCGGTCGTCGCCGGCCACGTCGACACCCCGACCGGCCGCGCCGTCTTCTACGCCCTGGGCGTCCTCCGCAAGAAGAGCACCATCGAAATCGTCCGCGCCGACGGCCACACCGCGCTGTTCTCCGTCGACGCCGTCGAGGTGTACCCGAAGAAGAAGTTCCCCGACCAGAAGGTCTACGCCAGCACCTCGGCCCCCCAGCTGCGGATCATCACCTGCGGCGGCGGCTTCGACAAGAAGACCGGCTACCGCGGGAACATCGTCGTCTACGCGTCCCTGATCCGGATGTCGTGACGCCACGGCCAAGCCCGGCGAGGGCCCCGTCACCACGGACGGTTCGCGGGCGCCGGCCTGCCGGTTGGCCGAGGGTGCTGTCGGTGGGTGGGTGCACACTGGCGGCATGAGCGCCTCTTCGTCCGCCTCGGCTGACGCGTCCGATGCCGCCCCTGTCTGGGTGGAGTCGATGGGCGGCCCTCTGATCGTCATCCCCGTCTCCGCGCTGGCTGCATGGCGCGGGTGCACGGAGACCGGATTCGTCGTGGGGGACGCGACCGCTCCGGACGACTACGACCGCGCCTGCGCGGTGGACGACCTGGCCGTGGTGATCGCCGTCGGCGACAGCGGCGCGCAGGCACTGGTACTGGCGGACGAGCCGGCCACCAGTTGCTACCTGCCCGGCCATCGGGCTTTCCTGCGCCGGCTCGCCGCAGGCTCCGAGGACGAATTGGAGGCAGCAGCCGAGGCTGTCCTTGCGGACCCCGCCACCGAGTGGGAGGAGTGCGGCACCTGGGCGTCGGATGGCCCGGCCGTGCTCATGGACTCCGTAGAGGCGGGCGCAGAGCTGAGCATCGGGTATCCCGGAGGTGGGATGCCCGCTCAGGCGGCAATCCCGCTGTCCAGGGGCCGCTGGAGGGTCCGCGCCGTCCACACCGAAGCGGATGAGGTGAACTGGGTCGGCTTGGTCCAGCTCCTCCCCGTCGATGCCTGACCGCAAGAACAGCCGTCGGCCGTGTTCCTTCCAGCTGGGGAAGGAACACGGCCGACGGCCCACAGACCGACCAGGGGAGCGGAAACCCGCTCCGACCCGTGGCGATCTTAGATGTCGAAGTACAGCTCGAACTCGTGCGGGTGCGGACGGAGCTGGATCGGGGCGATCTCGTTCGTGCGCTTGTAGTCGATCCAGGTCTCGATCAGGTCGGAGGTGAAGACACCGCCGGCCTGCAGGTACTCGTTGTCCTCCTCCAGCGCGTCGAGGACGGCCGGGAGGGAGGTCGGGACCTGCGGGACGCCCGCGTGCTCCTCGGGGGCGAGCTCGTAGAGGTCCTTGTCGATCGGCTCGGCCGGCTCGATCTTGTTCTTGATGCCGTCGAGGCCGGCGAGCAGCAGTGCCGAGAAGGCCAGGTACGGGTTGGAGGACGGGTCCGGCGCGCGGAACTCGACGCGCTTGGCCTTCGGGTTCGAGCCCGTGATCGGGATACGCATGGCCGCGGAGCGGTTGCGCTGCGAGTAGACCAGGTTGACCGGGGCCTCGAAGCCGGGGACCAGGCGGTGGTAGGAGTTCACCGTCGGGTTGGTGAAGGCCAGCAGCGACGGGGCGTGCTTGAGGATGCCGCCGATGTAGTAGCGGGCGGTGTCCGAGAGGCCCGCGTAGCCCTGCTCGTCGTAGAAGAGGGGCTCGCCGCCGGTCCACAGGGACTGGTGGACGTGCATGCCGGAGCCGTTGTCACCGAAGATCGGCTTGGGCATGAAGGTCGCGGTCTTGCCGTTGCGCCAGGCGACGTTCTTCACGATGTACTTGAAGAGCATCAGGTCGTCGGCCGCGGCCAGCAGCGTGTTGAACTTGTAGTTGATCTCGGCCTGGCCGGCGGTGCCCACCTCGTGGTGCTGGCGCTCCACCTTCAGGCCGGCCTTGGCCAGCTCCAGGGAGATCTCGGCACGCAGGTCGGCGAAGTGGTCGACCGGCGGGGCCGGGAAGTAGCCGCCCTTGTAGCGGACCTTGTAACCACGGTTGTCCTCGAGCGCACCGGTGTTCCAGGCGCCGGCCTCGGAGTCGATGTGGTAGAAGCCCTGGTTCGCGGAGGTCTCGAAGCGGACCGAGTCGAAGATGTAGAACTCGGCCTCGGGGCCGAAGAAGGCGGTGTCCGCGATGCCGGTGGAGGCGAGGTAGGCCTCGGCCTTCTTGGCGATGTTGCGCGGGTCACGGCTGTACTGCTCGCCGGTGATCGGGTCGTGGATGAAGAAGTTGATGTTCAGCGTCTTGTCGCGGCGGAACGGGTCGACACGCGCCGTGGTGATGTCCGCGCGCAGCGCCATGTCGGACTCGTGGATCGCCTGGAAGCCACGGATCGAGGATCCGTCGAACGCCAGCTCCTCGTCCGGGTCGAACGCGTCGGCCGGGATCGTGAAGTGCTGCATCACACCCGGCAGGTCGCAGAAGCGGACATCAACGAACTTGACGTCCTCGTCTGCGATGAACTTCTTCGCGTCGTCGGCGTTCTGGAACATCCAACTCCTCCTACTCCCGACCCGGGGCTTGGGCGGGGCTGTAGCTCGGTCATGCAGCCAGTGCGGTGGTGCACGCTCGTCCCCGACCATAGGTACGAGGGATTTCTCAAGCGTGACCCATTTGTTTCGACCAAGTTAACCGGAGGCCCGTCGCAAACGGAGGCGGACAGAGCCGGACAGAGCCGGACAGACACTGGCCGGTCGGCCGGACAGGGGCGGCGGCGGGAAAGGAATCCCTGCCCAGTACCGTGGACGGGTGGACAAAAGGCAAGCACTCGGATCGTGGCTCTCCGGGCCTCGCGCGGCCGCCGAGCAGATGGGCGTCGACTTCGGATACCGGGGCCGGCAGCTCGGTCTGCCGGAGCACGGGCCCGGCTCCATCGCCCCTGTCGGGCGGCGTCTCGGCGCCGTCTTCGTCGACTGGGCGATGTGCATGCTGATCGCATACGGGCTCTTCGCCCAGGGTGACCAGCGCGCGGCCGGGAACTGGGCGCTCGGCATCTTCCTGCTGCTCGGTCTGCTGACGGTCGGTACCGTCGGCTTCACTCCGGGCAAGCGGCTCTTCGGCCTCCGCGTGGTCGCCGAGGAGGGCGGACGGCTCGGCTTCGGACGCGTTTTCGTGCGCACCCTGCTGCTGTGCCTCGCCATCCCGGCGCTCATCTGGGACCGCGACGGCCGCGGCCTCCACGACCGCCTCGCACGGGCCGTACAGGTCCGCCTCTGAGCCTGAGCCCCAGAGGGGCGGCTGCTACGGCAGCGGTAGTCCGCACGCGTCGTGCGTGAGCCCCGCCCGTACCTGGCCCCGGATGCCCGCGCGCGGTCTGCCCCCGGATGCCCGCACGCTGTATCTGCCGCCGGGTGTCCGCACGCCGTACCTCCCCCTGGGCGTCCGCAGGCCGTACCCGCCCATCGGCCTCCCGTGCCCGCCCGTGGGTGTCCGCACGTCCCGAGTGGGCCCGCGCGTAGCCATGTACCGGTCGCGTTTGCAGACGACGCGCACGCCGTCCGGCCCGGCGCACGACGGCCACGGCCGCTGACCCCGCGACACGCCGCCGACGCGCGACATACGAGCGGACCCGCGACATACGGAAGGGCCGCCCGGAGAAGAAACCTCCGGGCGGCCCTTCCGTACATCGGCGGGCAGGCGGGTCAGCGCATCTTTCCGCCCCGCGGCATCCGCATGCCCTTCGGCATCGGACCCTTTGGCAGCGGCATGTTGCTCATCAGGTCGCCCAGCGCGCGCAGCCGGTCGTTGGCGGCCGTGACCTGGGGGCCGGTGAGGACACGGGGCAGCTTCACCAGGGTGGTGCGCAGCTTCTTCAGCGGCACCTCGCCCTCGCCGTTGCCGACGATGAAGTCGTGCACCGGCACGTCCACCACGACGCGCGACATCTTCTTCTTCTCGGCGGCCAGCAGGGTCCGCACCCGGTTCGGGTTGCCCTCGCCCACGAGCACGATGCCGGCCTTGCCGACGGCACGGTGGACGACGTCCTGGTTGCGGTTCATAGCGACCGCCGGAGTGCTGGTCCAGCCGCGGCCGATCTGCTGCAGCACGGCGGCCGCGGCGCCCGGCTGTCCCTCCATCTGGCCGAAGGCAGCGCGCTCGGCGCGCCGGCCGAACACGATCGCACTCGCCAGGAAGGCCAGCAGGAAGCCCAGAATGCCCAGGTAGACCGGGTGACCGATCAGGAAGCCGATCCCGAGGAAGACACCGAAGGTGACGATTCCCACACCCGCGATCACGAGCCCGACCTTCGGGTCGGCCCGGCGGGTCATCTTGTACGTCAGGGCGATCTGCTTCAGTCGCCCGGGGTTCGCGGCCGCGTCAGCGCCGCCGTTGTTTGCCTTCCTCGCCATGCAAAGAAGTTTACGTTGCTCAGGGACGGCGCCCGGCCGCGGCCTCCAGTACGTGCTGTGCCTCGACCCGGTCCCTTGCGCGGCGGCGGTCCTCCAGGACCGCGGTCCAGGCGTTCCGGCGGGCCGTGCGCTGGCCACCGGCCATCAGGACGGACTCGACGGCGCGCAGCGCACCGCTGAGATAGGGCATGGGTGTGGCGGTGGCACGGCCGGCTGTCGCCATTACGGCTCCCTGTGGAGTGACGAGGGGTGTGCGCGGTGAGTGAGACCAGCGTCACTGATTGGTGTTACCAGGGCGTGTCCGACCGGTCAAACACCAATGAAACCTTGATACGCACGCCGCGCACGCCGACGCGGCCCGTACGGGCGCCCCTACCTGCGGGGACCGTACGGACCGCGTCGACTCGGCCACTACTGACCAGTAATAACTTGTGCGCAGATTCACACGGTCTGCGTCCGGGGGGACTCGGATCCAGCGGCACGCGGTCCCGTGCCCGACCGCTTGAGGCCGCGTAGGACCGCGTAGGACCGCGGAAGTCCGCGTCAGACCGCTTCGCCCGCCACGGGCCGTGCCGCCACCGCCGCGCCCTCGCCGCGCCGCTCCATCGCCTGCTGGAACAGCCGGCCGGCGCGGTAGGAGGACCGGACCAGCGGGCCGGACATCACACCGGAGAAGCCGATCTCGTCGGCCTCCTCCTTCAGCTCCACGAACTCCTGGGGCTTCACCCAGCGCTCCACGGGGTGGTGCCGCACGGAGGGCCGCAGGTACTGCGTGATGGTGATGAGCTCGCACCCGGCGTCGTACAGGTGCTGGAGGGCTCCGCTGACCTCCTCACGGGTCTCGCCCATGCCGAGGATCAGGTTCGACTTGGTGACCAGACCGGCCTCACGGGCCTTGGTGATCACCTCGAGCGAGCGCTCGTACCGGAAACCGGGGCGGATCCGCTTGAAGATCCGGGGCACGGTCTCGACGTTGTGCGCCAGCACCTCGGGGCGCGACGAGAAGACCTCGGCCAGCTGTTCCGGCACCGCGTTGAAGTCGGGGATGAGCAGCTCGACCTTGGTGCGGCCGGCCTCGCGGCCCGCGGTCGCCTCGTGGATCTGGCGCACGGTCTCCGCGTACAGCCAGGCGCCGCCGTCCTCCAGGTCGTCGCGGGCGACGCCGGTGATCGTGGCGTAGTTCAGGTCCATCGCGACGACGGACTCGCCGACCCGGCGGGGCTCGTCGCGGTCCAGCGCCTGCGGCTTGCCCGTGTCGATCTGGCAGAAGTCGCAGCGCCGGGTGCACTGGTCGCCGCCGATGAGGAAGGTCGCCTCGCGGTCCTCCCAGCACTCGAAGATGTTGGGGCAGCCCGCCTCCTGGCACACCGTGTGCAGGCCCTCGCTCTTCACGAGCTTCTGCAGCTGGTTGTACTCGGGGCCCATCTTCGCCCGAGTCTTGATCCACTCGGGCTTGCGCTCGATGGGGGTCTGGCTGTTCCGGACCTCCAGACGCAGCATCTTGCGTCCGTCGGGTGCGACAGCGGACACGACCGGCTCCCTACACTTCGATTCTTCGGCGAACCCCAGGGTACGCCCGTGGTTCCCGTTGCCTTACGTTCGGCCAACCTCTGGCCTGAGGGGATCATTCCCTGGTGGTTCCCCGGTGGATCCCGGGGCCGTTCCCGGATCCTCCCCGGGCGGGTCCCGGCCCGGAGTCCGGTCGGGACCCGGACCAGGATCCGGGGTGACCCCGGTGGCCGTCAGGCCGGGGCGTTCTCCTTCTCGCGGGGGGCGAGGACCGCGGTCTCCAGGATCTCCCCGAGGTACCGCTCCACCACCGGCACCACCTCGGGCACCGTGATCTCGCGCCCCAGTTCGTTCGTGAGCGAGGTCACACCGGCGTCCCGGATGCCGCACGGCACGATCCGGTCGAACCAGGTGTTGTCGGGGTTCACGTTCAGCGCGAAGCCGTGCATCGTGACGCCCTTCGCCACCCGGATGCCGATCGCGGCGATCTTGCGGTCCTCGCGGCGCTGGCCCGCGTTGGACGGCGCGTACTCGGGGCCGTTCAGCCGGGGGTCGAACTCCTCGTCGTGCAGCCGCGGGTCGAAGTCCAGGGACAGTCCGCCGAGGGCCGGCCGCTCCTCGACCGGGTCGCCGAGCACCCAGACGCCGCTGCGGCCCTCGACCCGGGTGGTCTCCAGGCCGAACTCGGCACAGGAGCGGATCAGCGCCTCCTCCAGGCGGCGTACGTGCGCCACGACGTCCACCGGGCGGGGCAGCTTCTGGATCGGGTAGCCCACGAGCTGGCCCGGGCCGTGCCAGGTGATCTTGCCGCCGCGGTCGACGTCCACGACCGGGGTGCCGTCCAGGGGCCGCTCGTTCTCCGCCGTGCGCCGTCCCGCCGTGTAGACGGGCGGGTGCTCCAGCAGAAGGCAGGTGTCCGGGATCTCGTCGGCGAACCGGGCCGCGTGCACCCGCCGCTGCTCGTCCCACGCCTCGCGGTACTCGACGGCTTGCTCGCCGAACCCCAGATGGACAAACCGCAGCTCACTCACGGCCATGCCTCCTCAGCACGTTCACAGTGCACGCATCCGCGCCCACGCCACTGTACGACCGGATGCACGAGACCGGTCCGGCGGTCGCCGTCACCGATCCCTGCCAATCCTCACACGATCGGATGAATGTAGGGCGAAGGAGGTGGTACCGGCGGGACGGGCCGCTAAATTCGCGCCGTTCCATGAGGGCTGCACCCGGGCCCGGAAGGCAGGAGACCGCAGAGCTGATGACGGAACGACCCTCGCAGCGCACCCCCAACCGCCAGCTCGCCGCGCTCATCGCGGAGGCAGGATTCTCCAACGCGGGGCTCGCCCGCCGAGTGGACCAGCTCGGTCTGGAGCACGGACTCGACCTGAGGTACGACAAGACGTCGGTCACCCGCTGGCTCCGCGGTCAGCAGCCGCGCGGCACCACCCCCGCGCTGATCGCCGAGGTCTTCACCCGGCGCCTCGGCCGTCGGCTCAGCGCGCAGGACCTGGGACTCGACGCGTGCGCCCCCGTGTACGCCGGTCTGGAGTTCGCGGCCACACCCGAGGAGGCCGTCGACATCGTCAGCGGGCTGTGGCGCAAGGACTCCGGCAGCCACGCCGAACTCCGCAAGATCGCCTTCACCCCCGCCGGGCTGGTGGTGCCGAGCCGCGACTGGCTGATCGGCAGGGCCGACGAACGGGTGGGACGCGGCGACCCCGCCCCCCACGCCGTCCGCGTCCCCAGCCAGGGACGGCCGGCGGGCCCCCGCCCCGTGCCACTGTCCGGCGTCGGCCTCGGCCGGCCCACAGACCGCGGTCCCGGCCAGCGGGTGACCGGCGGGGACATCGCGGCGCTGCGCTCGGTCGGCGAACTCTTCCGGGCGCTCGACCACGCCTACGGAGGCGGGCACGCCCGGCAGGCCCTGGTCCGGTACCTGGAGCACGAGGCCGAGCCGATGCTGCGCGGCGCCTACGGCGAGACGGTCGGCCGCCGGCTCTTCGCGGCCGTCGCCGACCTCACCCGGCTGGCCGGCTGGACCTCGTACGACATCGCCGCGCACGGACTCGCCCAGCGGTACTTCGTCCAGGCGCTGCGGCTCGCGCAGGCCGCCGGGGACCGTGCGTACGGCGCGTACGTACTGATCACCATGAGCCGTCAGGCCGTCTACCTCGGGCACGGCCGGGAGGCGGTCCAGCTGGCCCGGGTCGCCCAGCAGGGCGTCGGCTCGGCCGCGCCGCCCGTCGTGCAGGCCATGCTGCACGCGGTCGAGGCACGCGGCCACGGGGTGCTCGGCGAGGTCCGGGCCTGCACGTCCTCGCTGGCGCGCGCGGAGCGGGCCATGGAGGCGGCGAAGCCCGCGGACGAGGTGCCGCACTGGGCGCGCTCCTTCGACGAGGCCCAACTGGCCGATGAACTGGGCCACTGCCACCGCGATCTGCACCAGTACCGGTCGGCCGTCCAGCACGCCGAGCGTGCCCTGCAACTGCGCGCGCCCGGTTTCGCCCGCAGCCGCCTCTTCTGCCGGATCGTCCTCGCCACCGCCCGGCTGGGCCTCGGCGAGCTCGACCAGGCGTGCGCGCTCGGCGCGGAGGCCGCCCAGCAGGCGTCCGAGATGCGCTCCGCCCGTGCCCTGGAGTACGTACGCGACTTCGAACGCCGCCTGGAGCCGTTCCGCGACGCCTCCGCGGTACGGACGTACCGCGACCGGGTCTCGGCCCTGGGCTGACGGCCGGGCGGGCCGCCCCGGTCCGACGACCACGTGGCCTCCGGGGCGGTCCGCCTCCGGGCCCCGCCCGGCCGCCGGGCAGCCGCCGAGCAGCCGAGCGGCACGGGGTGCGTGCGGCGCAGGGTCAGGGCTGGGCGCCGCGTCTGTCCGGGGCGAGCGTCAGGCGGCCGCAGGCAGGGCCGGGACGGTGTGGTGGGGGCGGATGCCGAAGTCGGTGAGGATCGCCCGGGCGGCGCGGCGTGCGGAGCACAGGGTGCCCTGGACGGTGCTGGTGTCGCGGTGGTCGCCGCAGACGTAGAGGCCGTCCAGCAGGCGGACGGGCCGGCGCAGATCGTGCGGGGGCGGCATCGCGGGGACGGCTTCCCGGTCGTGGTGCAGGGACAGCAGTTCCCAGTCGGAGGTGGACGTGCCGTAGAGCCCGTCGAGGTGGCGCAGCACCAGCCGGTCGAGGTCCCGGGCGGGCGGCGGTGGGCCGAGTACCGTGGAGGAGACCAGGACTCGTCCGGCCGGCGCGCGCGAGGGGTCGACCGCGCTCATCACCGCTGTGTGGGCCACCGGTCCGCCGCGGTCCGCGTCCACCACGAGCGCCGCTCCCACCAGCGGCGCGACCGGGGCACTGTGGTGAAGGACCGTCATCTCGTGGAAGTCCGGGACGCGCAGACCCGGCAGCAGGTCCGCCGCCGACCGTGCGCCCGTCGCCAGGAGCACCGCGCGGCAGCGGATCTCCCCGTCCGCGGTCAGTACGGACGTGGTGGAGACGGACAGCGCCCGTACCCCGGTGCGTACGGTGCCCGGCGGGAGTGCGTCGGCGAGCAGCGTGGGCAGCGTCCCTGCACCGCCCTGAGGCGTGCACAGGCCGCTGCGGACGTAGGCGCGCAGCACCAGGTCCGCGACCCGGCTCGACGTGGTGAGGTCGGGATCGCAGAGCAGCGCCGACAGCAGGGGCCGCAGGTACCCGCGGACCGTGCGGGGCGGCAGCCCGCGCCGTACGAGTGCGGCGCCCGCGGGCAGTTCGGGCCGGGTCATCAGCCGCCTCGGCGGTGACGCGGCGAGCCGGGTCAGCGAGGCGCTGAGCCGCGCCTGGTCGAGGGCGCCGCCCATCGGCGTGGCGGTACGGGGAGCGCTCGCGAAGGCGCGTGCTGCCGTGAGCGCGCCCCGGGCGCCCCCACCTCCGCCCCCGGCCTCGCCCACGCGATGCCGGCGGCCCTCGCTGTGCACGAGGACGCCGGGGGCGAAGGCCCGCAGGGACAGCCTTTCCAGCCCTGGTGTCCGGCGCAGCTCGGGATACGAGGGACTGAGCGGCCGGCCGGTCCGGTCGAGCCGGAACCCGTCGACGACATCGGTGGACATCAGGCCGCCGACCTCAGGCGCGGCTTCCAGGACGCTGACCGTCACTCCCGCGCGGGTCAGCCGATGGGCCGCTGCCAGGCCCGCGAGCCCGGCCCCGACGATGACGACGTCCACATGGTGAGCGGGTGTGAGCACGTGCCCCTCCCCGAGATAACGCGGCATGGTGGAGACGTTGTGCCCCCAACCGACGAGTGGAATACCCGAGTTCGGGTCGAGATTAGGTCCCGATCCGGTCAACTGCAGTCGCGCACCGACCGAGCACTGGAGCACACGGGCGCACACCGTCGACAACCCGTCAGAAACGATCCCGAACGCTCACTTCCGGCAGACATCCCACCGAAAAGCCGCACCACGAAGTGCCGTCGTACTACGAAGTGCCGCACCATGCAATGGCACACCACGCAATGCCGTACCCCGAAGTGCCGCACCGCGGGGCGTCAGCGCAGAGCCGCCCGCACCGCGTCGTCGATCCGCGGGAACGCGAACGTGAACCCGGAGTCCAGCAGCCGGCGCGGCAGCACCCGGTGCCCGGCAAGCGCGTTCGCCGCGAACTCGCCGACCACGGCCCGCAGCGCGAACGCAGGGACGGGGAACGGCGTCGGCCGGTGCAGGACCCTCCCCATGGCGGCCGACACCTCCCGATTGCTCACCGGGTACGGCGAGGTGAGGTTGACCGGTCCCGACAGCGACCCCGTCTCCATGATGTGGCGCACGGCCGCGACGTGGTCGTGCAGGGCGATGAAGCTCCAGATCTGCCGCCCGTCGCCGAGCCGCCCGCCCAGGCCCGCCTTGAAGAGCGGAAGAAGCTTCGCCCACGCCCCGCCCTCACGCGCCACCACCAGGCCGGTGCGCAGGTGCGCCGTACGGATGCCCGCCTCCTCCGCCGGTGCCGTGGCCGCCTCCCATGCGACGCACACCGACGGCAGGAAGCCCTCGCCGTGCGGGGAGTCCTCGTCGACCGGACGGTCCCCGGTGTCCCCGTAGTAGTCGATGCCCGACGCGCTCACCAGGACGCCCGGCGGGGTGTCCAGCGATGCCAGTGCCTCGGAGAGCGTCGCCGTCGAGAGCACCCGACTGTCCCGGATCGTCCGCTTGTACTCCTCCGTCCACCGCCGGTCGCCGACCCCGGCCCCGGCGAGATTGACGACGGCCTCGGTGCCGACGAGCCCCGCGACGTCCACGTACCCCCGCCGGGGGTCCCACTGCACCTCGTCCCCGGCCCGGGCAGGCCGGCGCACCAGCCGCACCACCTCGTGACCGTCCGCGCGCAGTGAGCGCAGCAGCGCCGTACCGATGAGCCCGGACGAGCCGGTGATCGCGATCCGCATGGCCCCATTCTGGGCGGGCGGACCGCCCCCGCGGCGTCGCCCCGGAGAAACCGTTGCGGCGCGCCGTCCGGTGCGTGGCAGAGTGACCGGATGCCCGCGACGCAGCCGCACCAGCACCCACACCCGCACCGGATACGCCCCGCGGTACTGACCGACGATTCCGAGCTCGCCCTGCTCGACCGCGAGACCTGGTCCCCGCTGCACGCCGTCTCCCCCCGGCCCCGGCCGCCGTACCGGCCGTTCTTCGACGAGCGGCACACGCCCGAGCAGATCCTGCTCGTGGAGAGCGAGGGGCGCATCGCCGGGTACATCCGGACCGTGGCGCCGACCCCCCTGCCGTGCAACGCCCATGTGCGCCAGATCCAGGGACTCGCGGTCGCCGAGTGGGCCCGCGGCCGGGGGCTGGCCCGGGCCCTGCTGCGAGCCGCCTGCGACGAGGCACGGAGCCGTGGGGCGCTCCGGATGACCCTGCGGGTGCTGGGACACAACACCCCCGCGCGCACCCTCTACGCCTCCGAGGGGTTCACCGTGGAGGGCGTGCTCCCGGGGGAGTTCCTGCTGGCGGGCGAGTACGTCGACGACGTGCTGATGGGACGCAGCCTCCGGGACCCCGCCGGCTGATTCCCACGGGTGCGTACGCCCGTCCGGACCAGTGGAATCGTGGGGCCCGGCATCGTCCGCCACCGTGGACGGTATGAACGATCAGCAGAAGCCCCAGCCGCTGTGGGCGGACGACGACATCCCTCCCGAGGGACCGCTCCACTTCCTCTCGCGCAGAGCCTGGCAGGCGGTGCTGGCCGCCGGGCTCGTCTCTCTGGTCCTCGGCATCCTCATCCTGGTCTGGCCCGAGGTGTCGCTGGCGGTCGTCGGGATCCTCTTCGGGATCTTCCTCCTGGTCAGCGGTGTGGTTCAGCTCGTCGCCGCGTTCGGTACGCATGTGTCGACGCCGATGCGGGTGCTGGTGTTCATCAGCGGCGCCCTGTGCATCCTGCTCGGGCTGCTCGCCTTCCGCGACCGGTTGCAGTCGGTGCTGCTGCTCGCGCTGTGGATCGGCATCGCCTGGCTGTTCCGCGGGATCACCCAGATCGTCGCCGCCGCGTCCGACGCCCGCACGCCCGCCCGGGGCTGGCAGATCTTCTTCGGCATCCTCAACACCCTCGCCGGCATCGTGCTGATCGTCTGGCCCCTCACGTCCATCACGGTTCTGGCGATCTTCGCCGGCTGCTGGCTGATCGTCCTGGGCGTGGTCGAGATCATCACCGCGCTCTCGATCCGCAAGGACGCCGAACAGGTGCCGCGGGAGGTCTGACCTCGCGAGGTCGCACCATGTGCTGCGCGAGTCCGGCCAAGGGGTCCGGCGAGTCCGGCCGGGCCGCCCCCCGGTGGGCGTCAGTCCAGCGGCCCGAACCGTTCCCAGAGCCTGGGGAAACGCTCCTCCAAGGCGGTCCTGTCCTCGAAGTCGACCGGAACGCCGAGCGGTTCCGGCGGCGGCAGGGGCAGTCCGAGGTCCGGCGTCTCGGTGCCGGTCAGCTGCTCGAACGCCTCGTCCGCGGCGAAGCCGATCTCCTCGCCGTCGCCGTCGATCTCGGGGTCGAATTCGTCGAGGAGTTCGGCGAGCGACTCCGGGTCGTGCACCGCGCCCTCGAAGACCTTCCGGCCCTCACCGATCAGCCAGCACCGGAACGAGTCGAAGACGTCGTCGCTCGCACCGTCCAGCAGGACGGCCGCGGCCCCCCACAGATCCCAGAGGTACGCACGGTTGAACCGGGACTCGAAATGGCGGGCGAAGTCGATCACGTCATCGGGTTCGAGCTTGGTCAGCCGCTCCACGAGCAGCTCGGCATGCTCGTCGGGGTCGCCCTCGGCGGCCTCGCGCGTGCTGTCGATGAGCTCCCAGAACTCCGTCTCTTCCATCACGGGTCCAGCATCAAGGCTCCGGGCACGTCCCGCACCCGGAAATACCGGACAGAAGCCCCTGGGAATACCCGACAGAAGGTGTCGTCCATACATGGGAGCGTCGGGGCATGACCTACGAACAGCTCGTCCAGGACAAACCCCTCGGCGACCGGATCGCCCTCGTGGCCGGGGCCACCCGCGGTGCCGGCCGCGCCATCGCCGTCCAGCTCGGTGCGCTCGGCGCCACCGTGTACGTCACCGGTCGCACCACCCGGCAGCAGGTCAGCGAGGTCGGCCGGGCCACCGAGACGATCGAGGAGACCGCCGAACTGGTCACGGCCGCCGGCGGGGAGGGCGTCGCCGTGCCGGCCGACCACCTCCAGGCGGACCAGGTCCGGGCCCTCGTCGAACGCATCGACCGCGAGCGGGGCCGCCTCGACATCCTCGTCAACGACATCTGGGGCGGGAACCACCTGCTCGACTTCGACACCAGGATGTGGGACGTCGACCTGGAGCGCGGGCTGCGGATGATCGACCTGGGCGCGCGCAGCCACATCATCACCAGCAGCATCGCCCTCCCCCTGCTGGTGCGCCGGCCGGGTGGCCTGGTCATCGAGGTCACGGACGGCACGGCTGAGACCAACAAGGGGTTCCGGGAGAACTTCTACTACGACCTGGCCAAGAACATCCCGATCCGGATGGCCTTCACCCTGGGCGAGGAGCTGCGGAAGCTCGGCGGCACGGCCGTCGCGGTCACGCCCGGCTTCCTCAGGTCCGAGGAGATGCTCGACGCCTTCGGCCTCACCGAGGAGAACTGGCGCGACGGGATCGACAAGCAGCGGCACTGGGTCCTGTCGGAGTCACCGCTCTACATCGGCCGGTGCGTCGGGGCACTCGCCGCCGACCCCGACCGCGACCGCTGGAACGGACAGTCGCTCGACAGCGGGCGGCTCGCCAGGGAGTACGGCGTCACGGACGCGGACGGCAGCCGCCCGGACGTATGGGGGTTCATGCTCGCCGAGCAGGCAGGGGAGAAGCCCTCGCCGGACGACTACCGGTGAGGCGGACGAGCCCAGTGGGGCAGATGACCACCGTGAGGTGGATGACCGCCAGTGAGACAGATGACCACTCGTGAGACGGACAACTGTCAGCGAGGCTGATGACTACCAGTGAGACAGACGACCATCAGTGAAACAGATGACCACTGGTGAGACGACAGGTGTCGAGGGACGCGGCCACTACGGGTGGGCCGCCTCCGCGGCGGCCGGCCGGGAGCCTTCCGGCTCCCGGTACAACCGCGCGGTCCGCGCGGCCGACTCGGCGAACAGGGCGCGCAGTTCCGCGGGCTCCAGCACCTCCACCTCGGGCCCGAGGGCGGACAACTGCCCGAACGCGACCTCGTGGGACTCCACCGGCAGCGTGAGCGTCACCCGGCCCTCCCCGTCCGGCGGACCGGCCGCCGCCAGCGCCTCCTCGGCCGCCGCACGGTCGGTGACGTGCGGCAGCCGCCGCGCGCCCGGCTCGCTGACCCGGATCACCACCTCGGTACGGAGGATGGAGCGCGCGAACTGCGCCGCGCGCTGCTCCCAGAAGCCCGGCAGATCGAAACCCTCGTCACGGTCGAAGCGCTCACCATCCGCCGCCACCGATGCGAAGCGGTCGACCCGGTACACCCGGAAAGCCTCTCCGGCACGGGCGCACAGGTACCAGACCCCTGCCTTGAGCACGAGCCCGTACGGCTCCAGTTCACGTACCACCACCGCGTCCCGGCGGCGGTACCCCGCCCGGATGCGGTGGTCCTCCCACACTGCTGCCGCGATCACGTGCAGCAGCTCCGGCGTCGTGGGCTCCTGGTACCAGCCCGGCGCGTCGAGGTGGAAGCGCTGCGCTGCCGAATCAGGGGCGTTCCGCAGCGAGGGCAGCAGCGCCGCGGACACCTTCAGCCGGGCCGCCGAAGCGGCGTCCTCCAGCCCCATCTCGCGCAGCGCGCCCGGGACTCCGGACAGGAACAACGCCTCGGCCTCGCCGCGCCCGAGCCCCGTCAGCCGGGTGCGGTACCCGCCGACGAGCCGGTAGCCGCCGGCCCGTCCCCGGTCCGCGTACACCGGGATCCCGGCCTCGGAGAGCGCCAGCGCGTCACGCGCGACCGTGCGCTCCGACACCTCCAGCTCCCGGGCCAGTTCGGCGGCCGTCATCAAGGGCCGGCCCTGCAGCAGGAGCACCATCCTGATGAGACGAGCAGCGCGCATGAGGACATCATGCGCGCTGCCGTCGGGTTCCTACGGGCCGGTCAGAGGCCGTAGCGCTCCCGGGCCTCCTTCACCGCGGACGCCGGCACCTCGCCGCGGCGGGCGAGCTGGGCCAGTGCCGCGACGACGACGGACTGCGCGTCCACGCCGAAGTGACGGCGGGCCGCCTCGCGGGTGTCGGAGAGGCCGAAGCCGTCCGTGCCGAGCGAGGACCAGTCCTGCTCCACCCACTGGCTGATCTGGTCCGGCACCTGGCGCATCCAGTCGCTGACCGCCAGCACCGGGCCGGGAGCACCCTCCAGTGCCTGGGTGACGTACGGGATGCGCTGCTCGCCGCGCAGCAGGGCCTCGTCGCACTCCAGCGCGTCGCGGCGCAGCTCGGACCAGGAGGTCGCGGACCACACGTCGGCGGTGACGCCCCATTCGGCGGCGAGGAGTTCCTGTGCCTCCAGGACCCAGTGGATCGCCGTACCGGACGCCATCAGCTGGATCCGCGGGGCGTCCGCCGCGGCGGACGTGCCCTCCTTGAAGCGGTACAGGCCCTTGACGATGCCCTCCTCGACGCCTTCCGGCATCGCGGGCTGCTGCTTGGGCTCGTTGTAGACCGTCAGGTAGTAGAAGACGTCCTCGGGGGTCTCGCCGTACATGCGGCGCAGACCGTCCTTGACGATCACCGCGATCTCGTACGCGAACGCCGGGTCGTAGTTCAGCGAGGCCGGGTTGGTCGCCGCGATCAGGTGCGAGTGGCCGTCCGCGTGCTGGAGGCCCTCACCGGTGAGCGTGGTGCGGCCGGCCGTGGCGCCGACGATGAAGCCCTTGCCGAGCTGGTCGGCGAGCTGCCACATCTGGTCGCCGGTCCGCTGCCAGCCGAACATCGAGTAGAAGATGTAGAAGGGGATCATCGTCTCGCCGTGCGTCGCGTACGACGTGGCGGCGGCGATGAAGTCGGCCATGGCGCCGGCCTCGGTGATCCCCTCGTTGAGGATCTGGCCGTCCTTGGCCTCCTTGTAGTACATCAGCTGGTCGCGGTCGACCGGCTCGTACGTCTGGCCCAGCGGCGAGTAGATGCCGACCGACGGGAACAGCGACTCCATGCCGAAGGTGCGGGCTTCGTCGGGGACGATCGGCACCCAGCGGCGGCCGGTCTGCTTGTCCTTCATCAGGTCCTTGGCGAGGCGGACGAAGGCCATGGTGGTGGCCATCTCCTGTTTGCCGGAGCCCTTCTTCAGGGCGGCGAAGGCGCGCTCCTCGGGCTGCGGCAGGGCCGCCGCGTGGACCCGGCGGGCCGGGGCGGGACCGCCCAGGGCCGCACGGCGCTCCTGCAGGTAGCGGACCTCGGGGGAGTCGGCGCCGGGGTGGCCGAAGGGCACCACGCCGTCGGCGAAGGCGCTGTCCGGGATCGGGAGCCCGAGCCGGTCGCGCATGTCCTTGAACTCGTCGGCGGACAGCTTCTTCATCTGGTGGTTGGCGTTCTTGGACTCGAAGCCCGGGCCCAGGGTGTGGCCCTTCACCGTCTGCGCGAGGATCACCGTCGGCGCGCCCTTGAACTCCACGGCCGCCCGGTACGCCGCGTACACCTTGCGGGCCTCGTGGCCGCCGCGGGAGGTGTGGAAGCACTCGGCGATCTTCGCGTCGGTCAGCAGCTTCGCCATCTCGGCGAGCGCGGGCTCGGCGCCGAAGAAGTGTTCGCGGATGTACGCGACGTCGCGGGTGGCGTACGTCTGGAACTGGGCGTCCGGGACCTCGCGGAGGCGGCGCAGCAGGGCGCCGGTGACGTCCAGCTGGAACAGCTCGTCCCAGGCGGAGCCCCACAGCGACTTCACGACGTTCCACCCGGCGCCGCGGAACTGGCCCTCCAGCTCCTGAACGATCTTGAAGTTGGCGCGCACCGGGCCGTCGAGCCGCTGCAGGTTGCAGTTGATGACGAAGGTCAGGTTGTCCAGCTGCTCCCGCGCGGCGAGCGCGATGGCGGCCGTCGACTCGGGCTCGTCCATCTCGCCGTCGCCGAGGAACGCCCACACGTGCGACCGCGAGGTGTCCTTGATACCGCGGTTGTGCAGGTAGCGGTTGAAGCGTGCCTGGTAGATCGCGGAGAGCGGGCCGAGGCCCATGGAGACGGTCGGGAACTCCCACAGCCAGGGCAGGCGGCGCGGGTGCGGGTAGGAGGGCAGGCCGTTGCCGCCGGCCTCCTGCCGGAAGTTGTCGAGCTGCTGCTCGCTGATCCGGCCGTCCAGGAAGGCGCGGGCGTAGATGCCGGGGGCGGCGTGGCCCTGGATGTAGAGCTGGTCGCCGCTGCCGTCGGCCTCCTTGCCGCGGAAGAAGTGGTTGAAACCGGTTTCGTACAGCCAGGCAGCGGAGGCGAAGGTGGCGATGTGGCCGCCCACGCCCAGGCGGGAGCCGCGGGAGACCATGGCGGCCGCGTTCCAGCGGTTCCAGGCGGTGATGCGGTTCTCCATCTCCTCGTCACCGGCGAAGGCCGGCTCGGCGGAGGTGGGGATCGTGTTGACGTAGTCGGTCTCGAGCAGCTTGGGCAGGGCGAGACCGGCCCCCTCGGCGTGCTGGAGCGTGCGGCGCATCAGGTATGCGGCCCGGTGCGGACCAGCGGCCTTGGCGACGGCGTCGAGGGAGGCCGCCCATTCGGCGGTCTCTTCGGCGTCACGGTCCGGGAGCTGGTCGAGCTCGCTCGGAAGCTTGCCTACGGGGTCGGTCATGATCGCCGCCTTCCGGGACTGGGAGGGGGTGGAGATAAAGAGAGCCTTGTCTGGCAGGACAGGGCGGAGGGGTGGGTTGGTGAACCCGTCGAAGACTGTAAGGCTCTGATCGATGATCGATCAAAGCTTCCGAGTCGAAAACTTCTCCGAAAGGCAAAATTGGCATTCCGTGCCGCGAATCAGGGCACGGGGTGCCGCCTCAAATGGGGTGTTTCCGGGCGTGCCGGGATCCGGCCGGATCCGCCGGGGTCAGCCTCGACTGGAACCCGGTCAGCCGCTCAAGCCCCGGCATCTGGATGTCGGTGTCGCGGCCGGTGATGGACACCGCGACCCGACACCACCCACCAGCCCGGCCGCCGCTCCGTGGCGGGCGTGGACCGGGAGGGTGGCGGTGCGCTGCGGCGACTCGGGCCGGGCCGGTGTCATCGGCCGGCCGCATCGCCGCGCGGGGCCGTCTGCCGGGCGAGGCCGGCATACCCGGATCCGACGGGGCCGGTCCGGTTCCGCCGGGATCCGCTCCGGGCGGGCCGGGCCGGGCAGGGCGGCGGGTGGGTCCGGTGGGCTCAGGGGCGCGGGGCGCAGCCCAGGACGTGGGCCTTCACCAGCTCGCCGATCCGGGGGTCGCGGCGGCGGAACGCCCGGACCAGTTCGTCGTGCTCCTCCGCGTAGGACTGCTGGACCGTGCCCAGCCAGCGGATCGACAGCGCCGTGAACACCTCGATACCGAGGCCCTCCCAGGTGTGCAGCAGCACGCTGTTGCCGGCCGCCCGCACCAGCTCCCGGTGGAAGCCCACGGTGTGCCGCACCTGCGCCTCGCCGTCCGCGCTCCGGTCCGCCTCGTACAGCGCCGCCACATGGGGCTCCAGCGCCGAGCAGTCCTCGGCCAGCCGGTCCGCCGCCAGCTCCGCCGCGATCTGCTCCAGACCGGCTCGTACGGGGTAGCTCTCCTCCAGGTCCGCCGCCGTCAGACTCCGGACCCGCACGCCCTTGTTGGGCACCGATTCGATCAGCCGCAGCGACTCCAGTTCCCGCAGCGCCTCCCGCACCGGCGTCTGGCTCACCTGGAGTTCGGACGCGATCCGGCGCTCCACGATCCGCTCGCCCGGCTTCCAGCGCCCGCTGACGATCCCGTCGACGATGTGCTCGCGGATCTGCTCGCGCAAGCTGTGGACGACGGGCGGGATGGTCATGCGGGCTCCTTCCGACGGCTGCGGGCCGATGCATACCGTTGGGTAGACAATACGGCGGCGCCCCCGCCCCGGAGAGGTCCGGGACGGGGGCGCCGCGGGTGAGGCTGATCACCCTGTGTCACGGGGCGGCTCAGAGGCCGAGCTCGACCTCGAACTCGCCGGCCTCCAGGATCGCCTTGACCGCTGCCAGGTAGCGGGCGGCGTCGGAGCCGTCCACCAGACGGTGGTCGTAGGACAGCGACAGGTAGGTCATGTCGCGGACGCCGATGACCGTGCCCTCGGGGGTCTCGATGACCGCCGGGCGCTTGACCGTGGCGCCGAGGCCCAGGATCGCGACCTGGCTCGGCGGCACGATGACCGTGTCGAACAGCGCACCGCGCGAACCGGTGTTGCTGATCGTGAAGGTCGCGCCGGACAGCTCGTCCGGGGTGATCTTGTTGGCGCGGACCTTGCCGGCCAGATCGGCGGTGGCCTTCGAGATGCCCGCGAGGTTGAGGTCGCCGGCACCCTTGATGACCGGGGTCATCAGGCCCTTCTCGGAGTCCACGGCGATGCCGATGTTCTCCGTGTCGAAGTAGGTGATGGTGCCCTCGTCCTCGTTGATCCGGGCGTTGATGACCGGGTGGGCCTTCAGCGCCTGGGCCGCGGCCTTGACGAAGAACGGCATCGGGGACAGCTTGACGCCCTCGCGGGCCAGGAACGCGTCCTTGGCCTGGTTGCGCAGCCGCATGATCTTGGTGACGTCCACCTCGACCACGGTGGTCAGCTGCGCCTGCGAGTGCAGGGCCTTCATCATGTTGTCGCCGATGACCTTGCGCATCCGGGTCATCTTGACGGTCTGGCCGCGCAGCGGGGAGACCTCGAGGGCCGGGGCCTTGGCGGCCGGAGCGGCGGCGACGGCCGGAGCCGGGGCGGCAGCGGCGGCCTTCGCGGCCTCGGCGGCGGCGACGACGTCCTGCTTGCGGATGCGACCGCCCACGCCGGTGCCCTTGACCCGGGACAGGTCCACGCCGTGCTCGGCGGCGAGCTTGCGGACCAGCGGGGTCACGTAGGCGCCTTCCTCCACCACGGCGGCGGGGGCGGGCGCGGCCGGAGCCGGAGCGGCCACCGGGGCCGGGGCCGGAGCGGCCACCGGGGCCGGGGCCGGAGCGGCCACCGGGGCCGGGGCAGCGACCGGGGCCGGGGCCGGGGCGGGCGCCGGGGCGGCCGGAGCAGGAGCCGGAGCGGCGGCCGGGGCAGCACCCGCGGCACCGATCACGGCCAGCTTCGAGCCGACCTCTGCGGTCTCGTCCTCGCCGACCACGATCTCCAGCAGCACACCGGAGGCGGGCGCCGGGATCTCGGTGTCGACCTTGTCGGTGGAGACCTCGAGCAGCGGCTCGTCGGCCTCGACCGTCTCGCCGACCTGCTTCAGCCAGCGGGTGACGGTGCCCTCGGTGACGGACTCGCCGAGCGCGGGCAGCACCACGTCGGTGCCCTGCGCCGCACCCGCGGGTGCTGCGGCGGGAGCCGGAGCGGCAGCAGGGGCCTCGGCCGGGGCGGCGGGCGCCTCGGCGACCGGGGCGGGAGCCGGGGCAGGGGCAGGGGCCTCGGCGGCGGCCGGGGCCGGGGCGGCCGCGGGGGCGCCGGTGCCGTCGTCGATGACGGCCAGCTCGGCGCCGACCTCGACGGTCTCGTCCTCGGCGACCTTGATGGAGGAGAGGATGCCGGAGACGGGGGAGGGGATCTCGGTGTCGACCTTGTCGGTGGAGACCTCGAGCAGCGGCTCGTCGGCCTCGACCCGCTCGCCCTCGGCCTTCAGCCAGCGGGTGACAGTGCCCTCGGTGACGCTCTCACCGAGCGCCGGAAGGGATACGGAAACCGCCATGGTTTCAGTTGCTCCTTACAAAAAGTGCGGAAGTAAGTCGTCGCGCCCAGTACGCGCAGGTCCGTGAGGCAGGGTCCCGGCCCAGGGGCCGGGACCGGGGCCGGGACGGAGCCGGCCGGTCGTGCCGGACCTAGTCGTGGGCGTGCAGCGGCTTGCCGGCCAGGGCCAGGTGAGCCTCGCCGAGCGCCTCGTTCTGCGTCGGGTGGGCGTGGATGAGCTGCGCGACCTCGGCGGGCAGCGCCTCCCAGTTGTAGATCAGCTGGGCCTCGCCGACCTGCTCGCCCATGCGGTCACCGACCATGTGGACGCCGACCACGGCACCGTCCTTGACCTGGACGAGCTTGATCTCGCCCGCGGTCTTCAGGATCTTGCTCTTGCCGTTGCCCGCGAGGTTGTACTTCAGGGCGACGACCTTGTCCGCACCGTAGATCTCCTTGGCCTTGGCCTCGGTGATGCCGACGGAGGCGACCTCCGGGTGGCAGTAGGTCACCCGCGGCACGCCGTCGTAGTCGATCGGCACGGCCTTCAGACCGGCCAGTCGCTCCGCCACCAGGATGCCCTCGGCGAAGCCGACGTGCGCGAGCTGGAGGGTCGGGACGAGGTCGCCGACGGCCGAGACGGTCGGGATGTTCGTCCGCATGTACTCGTCGACGAGCACGTAGCCGCGGTCCATCGCGACGCCCTGCTCCTCGTAGCCCAGGCCCTGCGAGACCGGGCCGCGGCCGACGGCCACCAGCAGGATCTCGGCCTCGAACTCCTTGCCGTCCGCCAGGGTCACCTTGACGCCGGTCTCGGTGTACTCCGCCTTCTGGAAGAAGGTGCCGAGGTTGAACTTGATGCCGCGCTTGCGGAAGGCGCGCTCCAGCAGCTTGGAGGTGTTCTCGTCCTCGACCGGGACGAGGTGCTTCATGCCCTCGATGACGGTCACGTCGGTGCCGAAGGACTTCCACGCGGAGGCGAACTCGACGCCGATGACGCCGCCGCCCAGCACGATCGCGGACTTCGGGACGCGGTCCAGGACCAGCGCGTGGTCGGAGGAGATGATGCGGTTGCCGTCGATGGTCAGGCCGGGCAGGGACTTCGGGACGGAACCGGTCGCGAGCAGGACGTGACGGCCCTGGACGCGCTGGCCGTTCACATCGACCGAGGTCGGGGAGGACAGCCGGCCCTCACCCTCGATGTAGGTCACCTTACGGGAGGCGATCAGACCCTGGAGACCCTTGTACAGGCCCGAGATCACCTCGTCCTTGTACTTGTGGACCCCGGCGACGTCGATGCCCTCGAACGTCGTCTTGACGCCGAACTGCTCGCTCTCGCGGGCCTGGTCGGCGATCTCACCGGCGTGCAGCAGGGCCTTCGTGGGGATGCAGCCGCGGTGCAGGCAGGTGCCGCCGACCTTGTCCTTCTCGATCAGGGCGACGTCCAGACCCAGCTGGGCGGCACGCAGGGCCGCGGCGTAACCGCCACTGCCACCGCCGAGGATCACTAGGTCGAAAACGGTGCTGGCGTCGTTCGCCACGTCACGTCCTCCATGCATGTGCGCCGGTCGCCGGTCCTCGATGACCAGGCGGCGGCTGGTGTTCGGCCGCTTTATGTCGGCCCTGTGGTGGGGCCCTGTCCTGCCGAGAACCCATCTTCGCACTTGTTGGGGGAAGGCGGGACGCGGGGCCGGGGTCTGAGACGGCCGATTCACCGTCTCCTGCGGTTACCCGTCCGTACGAACTGCGGATTTCGTCGTCGGTGAAACCGCGCGGGGCCCCGCACCCCCTCGGAGGTCCGGGGCCCCGCGTGACGCACATCTCAGCCGAGGTCGCCCGCGGCGGTCCGCTCCGCCAGCTTGACCAGGGTGCGCACCGCGGAACCGGTGCCGCCCTTGGGGGTGTAGCCGTACGGGCCGGACTCGTTGAAGGCCGGGCCCGCGATGTCCAGGTGGGCCCAGGTGATGCCGTCGCCGACGAACTCCTTCAGGAACAGGCCGGCCACCAGGCCGCCGCCCATGCGCTCGCCCATGTTGGCCATGTCCGCGGTCGACGAGTCCATGCCCTTGCGCAGGTCGGCGGGGAGCGGCATCGGCCAGGACGACTCGCCGACCTCCTCGGCGATCTCGTGGATCGCGGTACGGAAGGCGTCGTCGTTGGCCATGACGCCGAAGGTGCGGTTGCCCAGGGCCAGCACCATGGCACCGGTCAGGGTCGCCACGTCGACGATGGCGTCCGGGCCCTCCTCGGAGGCGCGGGTGAGCGCGTCGGCCAGCACCAGCCGGCCCTCGGCGTCGGTGTTCAGCACCTCGACGGTCTTGCCGCTGTACATGCGCAGCACGTCGCCGGGGCGGGTCGCCGAGCCGGACGGCATGTTCTCGGCCAGCGCCAGCCAGCCCGTGACGTTGACCTCCAGGCCGAGGCGGGCGGCGCTGACGACCGCGGCGAACACGGCGGCGGCACCGCTCATGTCGCACTTCATCGTCTCGTTGTGACCGGCCGGCTTCAGGGAGATGCCGCCCGAGTCGTAGGTGATGCCCTTGCCGACCAGGGCGAGCGTCCTGGTCGCTTCCGGGTGGGTGTAGGCCAGCTTCACCAGGCGCGGCGGGGCGTCCGAGCCGGCGCCGACGCCGAGGATGCCGCCGTAGCCGCCCTTGGCAAGCGCTTTCTCGTCGAGCACCTGCACCTTGATGCCGTGCTCCTTGCCGGCCTCCGTGGCGATGGCGGCGAAGGAGACCGGGTTCAGGTCGTTCGGCGGGGTGTTGACCAGGTCGCGGGCCCGGTTGATCTCCTCCGCGACGGTGGCGGCGCGCTCGGCGGCCGCCTTGAAGGCCTTGTCCCGCGGCTTGGCACCGAGCAGGGCCACCTCGGCGAGCGGCTGCTTGCCGTTGGCCTTGGCCTTGCCGTTCTTCTCGCCGCCCTGGTAGGCGGTGAACGCGTACGCGCCGAGCAGCGCGCCCTCGGCGACGGCCTCGGCGTCCTCGGCTGCCTCGATCGGCAGCGCGAAGGCGGCCTTCTTGGAACCGGCCAGGGTGCGGGCGGCCGAGCCGGCGGCCCGGCGCAGTGCCTCGGCGTCGTAGGCCCCGTCGTTCTCGGGGGCGGCGCCCAGGCCGACGGCCAGCACGACGGGGGCCTTGAGTCCGGCCGGCGAGGGCAGCTTGGTCACCTCACCCTCGGCACCGGTGGCGCCGAGGGTCTCCAGGACGGCTGCGAGCTTTCCGTCGAACGCCTGGTCCACGGCCTCGGCGCCGGCCGCGACGACCGGGCCCTTGGCGCCCTTCGCGACACCGACGACGATGGCGTCGGCGCGCAGCGTCGCAGCGCCGGCAGTGCTGAGAGTCAGAGCAGTCACGGTGGTGAAGTCTCGCTTCCATTGAGTTCTGAGGGCCGATGGATGGCTCGGCCGTGCCCGGCGCATCGTAGATCGGGCGGCGGGGCTGCCGTGCCAGAGCCTACGCGCGTGGTCGTATTCCGCTCACGGCGACGTCAATTCACTCGAACGTGGTGTCTCTCTCACGTTTGTCCGACATGCCGCGAGACCTCAGTCACACTCGCTTCATTCAGGCAAGGGGTCAAGTCGTCTCTTTGCATCATCTCCACAGATCCTCCGTGCGTGTCCGTGTGTGTCCGTGCGTGTCCGTGCGTGCCGCCGGGGGTCGGGCGAGGGGGGAACACATGGGGTACCAGGCGTCACGCCTGCGCGGAATCGGTGCGGCAGCCCTGCTCACCGCCGGTCTGCTGGCGACCGGCACGCCGGCGGCGGCGGCCGTCGCGCCGCGGATCGACCTGAAGGTGCTGGTGGTGGACGACGGCGGCGGCGCGGTCGGCGCGATCACCGCCGAGCTGCGGAACACCGGCGTCCCGTACCGGGTCGTGGAGCTCGACGACCCCGGCCGGCCGCTGATCGACGCGGCTTTCCTCAGCGACACCGTCGACGGGCGGCCGCGCGCCAAGTACCAGGGCGTCGTGCTGCCCGACGAGAACCCGTTCGGCGAGGGCTCCGCGGAACAGGCCGCGCTCGTCGCCTATGAGCGGACGTACGGCATCCCGCAGGTCGACGCCTACACCTGGGCGCATCCCGGAGTGGGGCTCGACTACACCAGCGAGGGCGGCTTCGCCGGAGTCCTCGACGGTGCCGCCGCCCGGGTCACCGCCGCCGGCACGGCGGGCCCGTTCGGCTACCTCGACGGACCGGTCACCTTCGAGGACAACTCCCCGTCCGTGGACGAGAGCTACGGCTTCGCCGCCCGTCCCCGCGAGGGCTACACCAGCTACCTCGACATGCCGGCCGGCGACGGCGGCGCCCGCGGCAGCCTGATCGGGGAGTACGCCCACGAGGGGCGCCGCGAGCTCGTCGTGACCTTCGCCTACAACCAGCACCAGCGGCAGTTCCGGGCCCTCTCCCGCGGCATCGTCGAATGGCTCACCCAGGGTGTCCACCTCGGCCGCAGCCGCAACTACTTCGCCGTCCACGTCGACGACGTCTTCGCCCCCGACGCCCGCTGGGACACCGAGCGCAACTGCACCCCCGGCGACATCGACTGCACCGGTTCCGCCGACGAGCAGACCCCGGACATCCGGATGACCGCCGCCGACGCGCAGTACGCCGCCCAGTGGCAGCAGAGCAGCGGCCTCACCCTCGACATGGTCTACAACGGCGGCGCCGGCGAGGAGTGGAAGGCCGAGCACGGCGGCACCGACCCGTTCGCCGACCGGCTCGTCGCCGACCGGGCGAAGTACCGGTGGATCAACCACACCTACACCCACCCCTTCCTCGGCTGCGTCCAGGACACCTCGACCGTGCCCTGGCAGTGCGCCCGCGACGCCGCCGGCGACATCCGCTGGGTCAGCCGCAGCGAGATCACCGCGCAGATCGCCGACAACCACAACTGGGCGGTGGGGAAGGGCATCTCCGTCGACCGGGCGGAACTCGTCACCGGCGAGCACTCCGGTCTGCGGACGCTGCCCCAGCAGAGCCAGGACAACCCCAACCTGGCGGGCGCGCTCTCCGGCACCGGCGTGAAGTGGATCGCCTCGGACAACTCCCGCGAACCCGCCCAGCGCGCCGTCGGCAACGCCCTGACCGTCCCCCGCCACCCGATGAACGTGTACTACAACGTCGGCACCGCGGCCGAGATGGCCGACGAGTACAACTGGATCTACACCAGCCGGGAGGACGGCGGCAGCGGCATCTGCACCGACAACCCCGCCTCCACCTGCCTCGACGGACCCCTCGACACCGCCACCGGCTACGCCACCCACATCGTGCCGCAGGAGGCCCGCACCGCCCTGGGCCACGTCATGGCCAACGACCCCCGGCCGCACTACGTCCACCAGTCCAACCTCGCCGAGGAACGCATCCTCTATCCGGTCCTCGACAAGGTCCTCGCCGACTACCGCGGCCTCTTCGCCGACAACACCCCGGTGGTCAACCCCCGCCAGCGCGACATCGGCACCGAACTCTCCCGCCGCGCCGCCTGGGACAAGGCGCTCGCCGACGGCACCGTCACCGCCTACCGCATCGGGAACACCGTCACGATCAGGACGCCCTCCGGAGTGCTCGCACCCGTCACCGCGCCCGAAGGGACCCGCAGGCAACTCCTGCTCGGCAGCACCGCGTTCGGTACGGCGTACGCGGGCAAGCGCTCCGACTGGACCAAGCCGGACCTGCTGCAGTCGGCCGTGACGCTGACGCTGCCCGGTGCCTGAGCGCCGCCGGGAAAGCCCGGATCCGGCGAGAGCCGCCGCCAGGGCGGTGACCGCCGTCCTGCTCGTCGGGCCCGCCCGGGCGCTGCTCGCGTGCGTCACCGCGCACCGGGCGTGAGCCCGCCGGAGGGCGGTGGTGCCACGAGCACCGTGGGAGGCGTCGGCGCCGCGCCGCGGCTGTACGGGGTGGTGCGCTGCCCGGCGAACGCTCCGGGCGGCGCCCGCGGCACGACCGCCTTCCGTGGCTGCCCAGCGGCCTCCGCCGGGGCCGTCGCCACGGCCACCCCGGTCGGGTGCGCCGGATGAGCCGAGGCGGACGAAGCCGGCGAATGCTCCGCGCCGTGCCCGGCGTGCCGGGCACGGGTGTCCCGGGGGCGAAGGCGCGGGTGTCCTGTCCCGGGTTGCTGTTCCGTCGGCGGAGCGCTGCGGGTGTCCGGGCCTGCGCCCGTCCGTCGAGCGTCTGCCCGGGTCGGTCGGGTGCGCGGTGGGTGGAGAGGTCGGGCGCCGGACGCGGCCTGCCGCGCACGCCGGAACCAGTGGGTACGCCCGGCGTGCCGGGCCCGGGCGGCTCAGGGGCCGAGGGCGCGGGCTTCCCGTCCCGGGTCGCCGTCGAGTCGTCGAGCGATTGCCCGGGAAGGTGGGGTGCGGGGAGACGCCGCGCGTGCCGGGCGGCAGTCTTCCGCGTTCGGCGCGCCGGTGTTTCAGGGGCCGATGGTCAGTGCCACCAGCGCCGTCGTCGCCGCAGTCTCCGCGAGAGCGCCGAACACATCGCCGGTGACCCCGCCGAAACGTCGTACGCAGTGGCCGAGCAGCAGCCGGGCCGCCACGAGTGCCGCCGCGGCAGCGACGGCGTGACGTGCTGCGCCGAAGGGGCCGAACGGGGCCCCCGCCGCCGCGCAGGCCGCGAGGGCCACGGCGACGACGGCCGCCGCGGCGCCCGCGGGTACGGCGCCGGCGACCGCGGCGCCCAGGCCGTCGGGGCGGGCCGGTGGTACCCCCGGCCGGCAGGCGACCGTGAGGGCGAGCCGGGCGGCGATCGCGGCCACCACCGCGGCGGATGCGCCGTGCGCCCATCCTTGGGCGTACAGCCCGGCCAGCGCCGCCACTTGGGCCAGCAGGACGAACAGCAGGGTGATGACACCGAACGGGCCGATGTCCGACTGCTTCATGATCCGCAGCGCGTCCTCGGCGGGCTTGCCGCTGCCCAGACCGTCGGCGGTGTCCGCGAGGCCGTCGAGGTGGAGGCCGCGCGTGAGGACGGCCGGGGCGGCGGCCGTCGCCACCGCGGCGAGCAGCGGGCCCGAGCCCAGGGCCGACAGCGCGGCGCCGGCGGACGCGGCGAGCAGTCCGACGACGAGACCGGCCAGCGGGGCGCACAGCATCCCGGCGCGTGCCGCGGCACGGTCCCAGCGCCGCACCCTGACGGGCAGGACGGTCAGCGTGCCGAAGGAGAAACGGATGCCGTCCAGCGGCGTCAGCGGGGGATTCATCGCGCGCAGGGTAACGCGCGACGTGGGACGGTGGGTCGGGCAGGGGCCCGTGAATCAGGAGCTGCCGGTATGGGTGAGTGGTTCTACCGGAACATCGTCGAGCCGGGGAAGGTCCCGCTGCTGCTCGCCCTGACCGCCTTCCTCCTGACGTTCGTGGTCACGCGGATCGTCGTACGGCTGATCCGGGCCGGGCGCGGACCGTTCAAGAACGTCTCGGCCGGCGGGCTGCACATCCACCACGTGGTGCCCGGCGTGATGCTGACCGTCGTCGGCGGGTTCGGCGGCATCGCCACCGAGTTCGGCACGGCGGCCTCGGTCTGCGCGGTCATCTTCGGGACCGGTGTCGGCCTGGTCCTGGACGAGTTCGCCCTGATCCTCCATCTGGACGACGTGTACTGGAGCGAGGAGGGCCGCCAGAGCGTGGAGCTGGTGATCCTCACCGGGGCCCTCGTGCTGCTGCTCCTCGCCGGTTTCGCACCACTGGGGGTGAACGACCTGACGGAGGAGGAGCAGAGCGACCGGCGCCTCTTCATCGGCGCACTCGTCGTCAACTTCCTGTTCGTGGTGATCGCCCTGCTCAAGGGCCGGGTGCACACGGCGGTCATCGGCGTCCTGGTGCCGTTCGTGGCCATGGTCGGTGCGCTCCGGCTGGCGAGGCCCGCATCCCCCTGGGCGCGCCGTGCGTACCGCAAGCGGCCCAAGGCCCGGGCCAGGGCGATCCTGCGCGCCTACCGGCACGACCGTCGCTGGATGGAGCCCAAACGCCGCCTCCTGGACAGGATCGGGGGCTTCCAGGAGAAGGTCCAGGACGTTCAGGACAAGGTCTCGACGCGCGGCCGGGACGACTGACCGCCCTCTCCGTCCTGCTGGCCGTCCTTCTCGCCTCCCCTGTGCCGACGGGCCACGGCCAGCGCCGCCATCAGCACCAGCACCGCTGCGATCGCCGCCAGGTGCTCCTTGCCCGCGAGGTTGTTCTTGACCAGGATCTCGACGACCATCGCCACGATCACCAGCCCGCCCGTCCACCGGGCCCGGTACGTCCAGCACACGTACACCGCCAGACCCACCACCGCCGCCGAGGGACCGGTGTCCACCACCACCGCGTCCGACGCGGGCAGCCCCAGCGGGTGGTCCGGTCCGAGTGCGACACCGATCCGCGCGTACGTGGTGCCGGCCAGCGTCGCCAGATAGGCGACCCCCAGCATCCGCCACCGGCCGAGACAGATCTCGGCGATACCGAAGACCACCAGGACCTGGGCCAGGGCGCCCCAGACCGGCAGGTCGAGCGCGGGCACGAACAGCGACAGCGGGGTGCGCAGCACCGCCACCCACATCGGGTCCTGCGCCTGCACCGAACCGATCAGCTGCACCGGACGGAAACCCCAGGACTGGTTCTGCACCACCTGGAACAGGGCCGTCAGGCTCACGGCGGCGAGTGTCAGCGGGACGGCCCGGCCGCGCCGGGCGACGAGCGCCGAGCGGACGGCCGTGTACAGCTGCCCCCACTCGCGGCGTGCGGCCCTGCGCAGGACCGGAGGAATCGTCATCGGAATCGGGGCTCCCAGTCAGTCCGGGTACTCGGCGTTCGGCCTCGGTACTCCAAGACGTGCTGGAAGATCACGAAGTTGAGAGGGCGTCCGAGTGATTCCGGTCTCCTCGTACGAATACGTACGGACACGCCCCTGAGGCCTGGGCAGGGCCCTGCTCCCGGCCGCGGACCCGGCCGGAGCCGCTCATGCGGAGGTGCCGGACTCCGGCTCGCCCGTCTCGTGGCCGTCCGCCCCCGTGTCGTCCGCCGCGCGCACGGGGAGCTCCGCGGCCAGCGCCGCGGCGGCCTGGACCAGCGGGAGCGCGAGCAGCGCGCCCGTCCCTCCGCCGACCGTGACGCCGTGCTCCAGCACGGGGGTGAGGGCCATCCGGTCCAGGGCCTTCGCCTGACCCGGTTCGCCGCTCGCATGGCCGGCCAGCCACCAGTCGGGGGCCCGGAACGCCGCCCGCTGCGCCACCAGCGCACACGCCGACGACACCACGCCGTCCAGGATCACCGGCAGCCGGCGCACCGCGCACTGCAGCAGGAAGCCGGTCGTCGCCGCGAGATCGGCGCCGCCCACCGTGGCGAGCAGCTCCAGCTGATCGCCCAGCACCGGCCGCGCCCGGCGCAACGCGTCCCGGATCGCAGCGCACTTGCGCATCCACGCCAGATCGTCGATGCCGGCCCCGCCGCGGCCCGTCACCACCGACGCGTCGGTGCCGCACAGCGCCGCGATCAGCACACCCGCGGCCGTCGTGCCGCCGACACTGAGGTCGCCGAGGACCACGATGTCGGTGCCCGAGTCGGCCTCCTCGTCGGCGATCGCCATGCCGAGCCGGACCGCCTGCTCGGCCTCCTCGGCCGTCAGCGCGTCCTCGACGTCGATGCGTCCGCTGCCCCGGCGCACCCGGTGCTTGACGATCTCGCCCGGCAGCAGCCCCGGGTCGCAGTCCAGACCGGCGTCGACGATCCGCACCGACGCCCCGTACCGGTGGGCCAGTACCGCGACCGGGCTCTCGCCCTCCAGCACGGCGCGCACCAACTCGTGCGCCGAGCCCGCGGGCCGGCCGGACACGCCCAGCTCCGCCACGCCGTGGTCACCGGCGAACAGCACCACCCGCGGACGCCCGACCGCCCGCACCGGTACGACGCCCTGCGCCGCGGCCAGCCACTCGCCCAGTTCGTCGAGCCGCCCCAGCGCACCGGGCGGAAAGTCCATCCGGTCCCGGCGTTCCTCGGCGTCGCGCCGTACACCGCTGTCCGGGCGCTCGATCAGGTCGGAGAAGTCGTCGAGATTCAGCGAACTCATTTGCGTGATTTTAGGGCTCGGCCCGGGCCCGCGGAACGCAGGCCGCGGCTACTGGCGGCTCAGGGACCGGGTGATGCCCGCGGCGATCGTCGTGGCGAGGGTCCAGCCCGTGACGATCAGCAGATACGACAGCCACTGGAGCCGTCCGCGGGGCGCGAACGCCCCCTCCTGGCCGAATCCGATGATCGGCAGCAGCAGGTCCAGGGTGTAGAAGACGGGGTTGAACTCCGGTGCCTCGTCGGGCTTCAGCGGGGGCGGAGGACACAGCGTGAAGGCGACGGCGCCGGTGAGCAGCAGCGCCGCCAGCCACCCGGCGGCTCGCAGCGGGCGGAAGCCGTAGCCCACGGCCGTGTCCTGGAGCAGGCCCCAGATCCTCGCGTACCAGGGGAGCGTGCGGCGGTGGCGGCGGAGCTTGGCGAGCTGCACGGTGCGTGCCGCGGCCTCGTCGCCCGAGGCGCGGTAGGCGGCGGTCAGCTGCTCGTAGGCGAACGGCAGGTACCCCGCCTCCTCGCGTTCCAGCAGCGGCAGTCGCCGTTCGGCGGGGAGGTGCGGGGCGAGGGCGCGGTACGCGAGGCCGTCGAGCCGGACGGTGTCGGGCCAGGCATCCGGTTCGACGTGCAGCAGATCGAGCTGGGAGCGGCGCAGGTTCACGGTGCCCTCGACCAAGGGCATGTTGCGCAGCCACAGTTCGCCGACGACGCAGCTGCTGGCGCGCAGGGCCTGCCCGCCGGGGGCGGACAGCCGGGCGTACGCGAGGTTGAGCTGACGCGGGACGGTGGCGCCGCTCAGATTGAGACCGCCGTGGGCCCGCAGTCGCACGGCGCGCAGATCGGTGCCGACGGACAGGGTCTCGGCGTGCAGCGCGGTGTCTCCGGGGGCGTGCAGTTCGGCGGACTCGAGATTGACCTGGCCGCCGACGGCGGCGCCGTTCAGCCGGACCTGACCGTGGGCGACGAGGCCGACCGCCCAGACGTCGGTGCCTATGGTGGCGTGGTTCAGCTGGAGGACCGGTTCCGGTGGTTCCTCCGTGTCCCGGGCGCCGGCCGGATCGCCGAGCCGTGCCTGGTTCGCGAAGAACGCACCGGAGATCTGTGCGCCCATGAGCCGTACGGGGCCGGTGGTCCGGCAGCCGGTGATGCGCAGCACCCCGTCGACGCGGAGGGTGCCGGCGGTGAGCCCCGGCAGTACCGAGTCGCTCAGCACCAGGACGCGGACCCGCGCCCCGTACATCACCGGGGCGCGCTCGAAGTGACAGGCGCGCATCCGGACGGGATGGTCGACCGTGCCGTACCTCAGGTCCAGTCGGCCGGTGATACGGGCGCCGAACACTTTCAGGCCAGCCGTCTCCCCGTCCCGTACGGGGCCGCCCAGCAGCAGGGCGCGCAGCACCTCGGCGCGCACGGTCCGTTCGGGACCCCAGGACGCTCCGGCTCCGGCGTCCTCGTCGGGGCTCTCGCGGAAGTCGACGCCCTCGCCGCTGGGGAACGCCTCCCAGACGCGGCGCTCCGCCGGGGTCAGGTCCGTGATCTCCATAGACATCGACCGGATGCTGTCGGGCGGGTGTTCGGACTGTCAACTACGCGTCCGCCGGGGCGCCTTGCGGGACGCTCTGCCGGGGCCGAGGGGCCTCGCGGGGCCGGCCGCCGGGCGTTCCGCGAGGGCGTTGCCCCAGGACGTCCCGCCCGGACTGCCGGTCATCGCAGGACCAGTGCCTGGCCCGCCACCACGAGCAGGACGTGCTCGCACTCCTCCGCGAACGCCGCGTTCAGCCGGCCCAGTTCGTCACGGAAGCGGCGGCCGGAGGGGGTCGCCGGGACCACGCCCGAGCCCACCTCGTTGGTCACCGCCACCACCATGCGGCGGGTCCGGCGGAGCGCGGTGACGAGTTCCGCCGTCCGTTCGTGCAGCCGCTGCTCACCGTGTTCCTGCCAGAGCGAGTCGTCCCAGGCGTCCGTACGGTCCATCGCGTCCGTGAGCCACAGCGACAGGCAGTCGATCAGCAGCGGCGGTCCGTCCTCCCGCAGCAGCGGGACCACTTCACAGGTCTCGACGGTGCGCCAGGAGCCCGGACGGCGCTCGCGGTGCGCCGCGATACGGGCCGCCCACTCGACGTCGCCGCCGCGGGTGCCGCCCGTCGCCACGTACACCACGTCGGGGAACGCGTCGAGCCGCCGCTCCGCCTCCAGGGACTTCCCCGAGCGTGCCCCGCCGGTGATGAGGGTGCGCCGGGGCACGTCGGGCACCTCGTGGTACTCGCCGACGTACACGGTCGTTCCGTCGGGCACCGCGCGGGCGCCCGACGCGGCGAGACGGCGGGCCAGTTCGGGGCCCGGGGGGACGTCGTGGTCGATGTGCACGGCGATCACGTCGGTGGTCGCGCCGACGGCGCCCGAGGCGCGCATCCGGGCCAGGCCGTCGGGCCGGCCGATGACGTCGCCGACCACCATGTCGTACGGCTCGAGGTGCCCGTCGGTCTCCAGCCCGGCCGGAGCACCGCCCGGGGGCAGGTAGAGCAACCGCTTGCCGTCGGGCGAGGTCACCTCGTACCCGGTCCCCGGCGAGTCCATCGCCACCGCCCGCACCCGGTGGCCACTGATCAGCGTGAGCTCGCGCCCGTCCGGGACCCGCCCCGCGGTCGGCAGTCCGGCCGGCAGTTCCACGGCGGGTCCCCCGTGCGGATGAGTGAGCAGCACCTGCCGTACGCCGGTCAGCGACTGCCCTGCCCGGGCGGCGGCCAGCGCCGCACCCGGTGTCAGGTCGAGCAGCAGCGCCCCGTCCACGAGCAGCGCGGTCACGCCGCGTCCGTGGGGGCCGCGGGACAGGGCGCAGGAGGCGCAGGAGCAGTCGGGGCGGGGGAGCCCGGTGGGGGCTCCGGTGCCGAGCAGAGTCAGTTCCACGGTGACGATCCTCCCGCGTCGGCGCAGGTGGTGCGCGCCCGGCTAGTCTGCGGGCAGGAATGACCCGAATGGCACGGAATCCAGGAGGCGGGCATGGCGTGGACATGGCGGTTCGAGGCGGCCGACGGTGCGGAGGTCCAGCCGGCGGTCGAGCCGGAGGAGTTCTCCACCCAGGGGGACGCGGAGTCCTGGATCGGTGAGGTCTGGAAGGACCTCCTGGAGGGCGGCGCGTCCCAGGTCACGCTGTTCGAGGACACCACGAGGATCTACGGCCCGATGAGCCTCAACGCCGACGAGACCTGACGGTCCCGGGGCGCGGCCCCTCGGCACATCCCGAGAGGCCGGCCGCGCCCCGGCCGCCCCCGTTGGCGACTGGTCGCCCCCGTTCGGCGGGCTGCCGGTCACGCGGACGGCGCCCGGTGGACGCGTCGTCCGCCCGCTCGCAAGGCTGTTCCCCCTTCGGCGGTATGCGACGGCCCGAAGACCATATGGCTGCTCCCGGCGACGCTCGCGTGCCGCAGCCGAGGGACCGTCGCGAGGCGGCGGAGGGTCAGGCGGGCGACCCGCCCGGGCGGCGGCGGGGTCAGACCTCGTCGAGGGTGACCTCCACGGTCCTGGTGGTGCCGCCGCGCCGGTAGGTGACCGGCACCGTCTGGCCCGGCTGGTAGGAAGCGAGCGCCTCGGCGAGGTCCGTGATGTCGGCGATGTCGCTGTCGCCGATCTTCGTGATGACGTCACCCGACCGCAGGCCCGCCTTCTGCGCCCCGCCGCCGGGCTTGGCCTCTGCGACGGCGATGCCGGACGGAGCGTAGTCGCCGCCGACGACGGTCCGGGCGGTGATGCCCAGCGCGGCCCGTCCCGAGTGGGTGACCTTGCCCTGTTCTACGATCTGGTCCGCGATCGTCCTCACCGTGGACGCCGGGATCGCGAAGCCGATGCCGGGCACCGGGCCGCCGCCCATCTGCGGGTCGGTGGCCGCCACCGTCGGGATGCCGATCACCTCGCTGCCGAGGTTCACCAGTGCGCCCCCGCTGTTGCCGGAATTGATCGCGGCCGAGGTCTGCACCATGTTCGCGATGGTCGCCCCCGTGCCGCCGGCCTCCTCGGTCTCCGTGACGGTCCGCCCGGTCGCGGACACGATGCCCTGGGTGACGCTGCTCGACAGGCCGAACGGCGACCCCATCGCCAGGACGATCTGCCCCACCTCGACCTCGGCGGAGTTCCCGAAACGGGCCGGTTTCAGGGTGGCCGGGACGCTGTCGAGCTTGATGACGGCGAGGTCCTGGTCGGGGTAGGAGGACACCAGCGCGGCCGACAGGACGGTCCCGCCGGTGGCCGCGGTGACGGTGAACTTCTGCTCGGCGCCGACGACATGGGCGTTGGTGACGACATGGCCCTTGGTGTCGTACACCACCCCGGAGCCCAGACCGGCCGCGGAGTCGATCTGCACGACCGATGGCAGCACGTTCCTGATGACCTCCTGGAACGCGTCCTCCAGCTCGTTCTCCGACGTCCGCCCGGCCGCCCGGGTCGTGTCCTGCGTGCCGCCGGAGTCCGTGCAGCCGCCGAGGAGCGCGATCGCGCACGCCCCGGCGGCCACGGGCAGCAGCCACCGGCGGGCCGGCCGGCGGGCAAGGGACGGGTCCATGTCCGGAGTATCCCTTTCGCCCCGCCGGGGTCGCCCGCGGTGGACGTCCGATCAGGGGGCTGCGACACCGGCCTTGCCGGACGGGTCCGCCGCCCCGGCCGCCCCGTCGGCGGTCCGACCGGCGGCCTCACCAGTGGCCCCCGACGACCCGCGGGCCTCGGCGGATCCTCCCGCCTCGCCCGTCTCGCCGGCCTCCGCCGCGAGGAACTGCGTCGCGGCCAGCTCCCCGTACAGCGGGTCGCCGGCGACGAGTTCCGCGTGGGTGCCGACCGCCCGTACCCTGCCCGCCTCCATCACCACGATCCGGTCCGCCAGCGTCACGGTGGACAGCCGGTGCGCGACCACGAGGACCGTGGTGTGCCGCGCCGCCTCTGCCACCACGTCGCGCAGTGCCAGTTCGTTCACCGCGTCCAGCTGTGACGTCGCCTCGTCCAGCAGCAGCAGGCGGGGCTTGCGCAGCAGCGCCCGGGCGATCGCCACCCGCTGCCGCTCGCCGCCGGACAGCTTCGAACCGCGATGGCCCACCAGGGTGTCCAGTCCGTCCGGCAGCCGTGCCACCAGCGCGTCGAGCCTCGCCTGTGCCAGCACCTCGGCGATCTCCTCGTCCGTGGCGTCCGGTGCGGCGAAGACCAGGTTCTCGCGCAGCGTCCCGGCCAGCACGGGGGAATCCTGCTCCACGTACCCGATCGTGGCCCGCAGTTCGGCCAGCGGCCAGTCGCGCACGTCCACGCCGTCGATCAGCACCCGGCCGCCGGTCGCCTGATAGAAGCGTTCGATCAACCCGAAGACCGTGCTCTTGCCGGCGCCCGAGGGCCCTACGAACGCGGTCATCCCCGCCCCCGGCACCCGGAAGTCGACGCCGTGGTGGACGTGCGGGAGGTCGTCCCGGTAGCGGAAGGTCACCCCTTCGAAGGCCACCGACGCGGGGCCCGTGCCACGGCCCGCTGTCGACGAAGCGATGGACGACGAAGCGATGGACGACGATGCGGCCGACGGCAATCCGGCGGACGACGACGAACCGGACGACGACGAACCGGACGACACGGCGGCAGCCGACGGCCCGGCCGGCCGCGACACCGGCTCCGTGTCCTCCGTCTCCATCCGCTCCGCCTCCATGATCCGCGCGATGGCCGCCGCGCCCACCTGGTACTGCGTGGCCGCCTCGACCAGTCGGCCCACCGGCTCGATCAGGTAGAACAGCAGCAGCAGGAACGCGACCAGTGTCGACACCGTGATCGCCCCCGAGGCGACGCGGGCCCCGCCGATCCCCAGGACCGCCAGGAACGACACCTGGACCGCCAGACCCACCGAGGAACCGGCCAGTGACTGCCACTTGGCGGACTTCACTCCCTGCCGCCACGCCTCCCGCGCGGCCTCCTCGACCACCACGGTCTCCCGGGCCTCGGCCCCCGACGCCTTCACCGTGCGGAACGCCCCGAAGACCCGTTCCAGCACAGTCGACATCGTGGCCACCGACTCCTGTGCCCGTTCGGTCGCCCGGGCTATCTGCGGCATCACCAGCGCCACGGCGACCGCGATCAGCAGGATCACCCCGAGGGTGACGCCCAGCAGCACCGCGTCCTGAAGGCCCATCAACACGATCGTGCCGACGCAGGTGAGACCACCGGTCGCCGCCGAGACCACGGACTGGGTGGTTACGGCACGCAGCAGCGTGGTGTCCGAGGTGACCCGGGACATCAGATCGCCCGGCTGGGTCCGCTCCATCTCCGGCACCCGCAACCGGATCAGCCGCCCGACCAGGCTCCGCCGCGCCGCCAGCACCACGGACTCGGCAGTGCGCTCCAGCACGTAGCCGCCCACCGCGTCGACCGCCGTGCCGAACACCACCAGCGCGGTGAGCAGCAGCAGGATCCCGGTGATCGACTCGTCGCCGCCGAGCCGGTCCACCAGGGCCTTCGCCGCCAGTGGCTGCGCGAGACCGCTGAGCGCCCCGATCAGGGACAGTGACGCGCCGAGCGCGACGACCCAGCGATGCGGCCGGAAGTGCGCGTAGAGAGCCCGCCAGGTCTCCCTGGCGGGCAGTTTCCTCGTATCGGACTTCTCATCGGTCTTCGCGTCGGTGTCGGTCTTCGCGTCGGGGCGGGGCGGTGCGTCTGTTCTGCTCACAACGACCAGGACGCGGAACGGGCCCGCACGCCTGACCGGCTCCTCGGCATTCCGGCGCGATGCGGAGTCTGTCCGCCGGCCGCGCGGGGCCTGTCCGAGAATCGCGTCGCGGGACCTGTCCGCGGACCTCGACGCGGGGCCTGTCCACGAGCCGCGTCGCGGGGCCTACCCGCGGACCCCGCACAGATGCAGCATCGCCGCGACCCCGCGGTACGGGTCCGTGCGCCCCGCGCGGTCCTCCGCCGCCAGCAGACGGTCCAGCTCCTGGGCCGGCGGCAGCTCCGCGCCGTCGGCCGCGCAGTCCGTGAAGACCCGCACCCCGTACCAGGTGTGCAGCGGCACCGCGATGCCCGCGAGGGTGCGGGTGAGGTCCTCCAGCCGGTCCGCGCGCACCGGCAGTCCGAGCCGGTTGGTGTAGGCGAGCGTGTCGAACGACGCCAGCGCCGTCTCCCAGTCCCCGGAGAGTCCGGCACGCAGAGCGAGGGCGTCGCCGTTGCGCACCAGCAGCGACAGCAGACCTCCCGGCGCCAGCACCCGGGCCAGACCGGCCAGCAACGCGTCCGGGTCCTCGACGTACATCAGCACGCCGTGGCACAGGACCACGTCGAAGCTGCCGGGGAGGAAATGCACCCCGGTCTCCCGGCCGTCGCCCTCGATCAGCGTGACCCGCTCACGGATGCCCTCGGGCTCGGTGCTCAGCGCATCGCGCGCCGCCTTCAGCATCTCCGGGTCGGACTCCAGACCGGTGACGGTGTGCCCCGCGCGGGCCAGCCGCAGTGCCTGGGTGCCCTGGCCCGGGCCGACGTCCAGGACCCGCAGCCGCTGCCCGACCGGGAAGCGCGCCACGATCTGCTCGTCGACCTGACGCGCGACGAGCTCCTGGCGGACGGTGTTGCGCAGGCCTCCGAGGCCCGCGAGCCACGTGGCGGAACCCCCGTCGAACCCCCCGGTCGGCACCCTTTCGGAACCGACCGTGCTCAGGGTCGCTCCCCGCGCTTGACCTGCGGCTTCGGCAGCCGCAGCCGGCGCATCTGGAGCGTGCGCATCAGGCCGTACGCCACCGCGCCGCGCGTGTTCTCGTTCGGGAAGCGCAGCTTGAGCTGCTTCTTCAGCCGGATGCTCAGGCCGATCGAGTCGACCACGATCATCGCGATCACACCGAGCCACAGCAGCAGCGCGATGTTCTGGATGTTGCTCACCCGGATCATGCTCAGGACGAGGATGATCACGGCGAGGGGCAGGAAGAACTCGGCGACGCAGAAGCGCGAGTCGACGAAGTCGCGTACGAAGCGGCGGACGGGACCCTTGTCCCGCACCGGCAGGTAGCGTTCGTCACCGGTCGCCAGCGCCTCGCGCTGCCGGGCGAGGTCCGCACGGCGGGCCTCCCGCTGGCGGCGCATGGCCTCCTTGCGGTCGACCGGCCCGCTCGACGCCTTGCGGCGCTGGTTCTGGGCCTCACTCCGCTTGGGGGTGGGGCGGCCCTTGGGGGCCTCCGGATCACGGGGCTTCTTCGAGAGGTCCGCCATCACCGCGTCGGTGGGGGCCTTCTCTTCCTTTGCACGGCTACGGAACACAGAACCCAAGGGTACGGGGTGCCGCGCGGGTACCCCAGCCCGGCGGGGAACGATCCGGCAACGGCGGGCGTCCTTCAGGTGTGTAACGGGCGTCGTCGCGTCCATCACCGGGTACCGCTACGGTCATCTACTCCTTGCGCCGGATCGGAGCGGAGCCACAGTCGTCCTTGGGGATGAGCGCATTGCCGCTCGAACAGTGCGGTAATGGAGGCAGGGCCCGTACTGTGGGTTCTGTTGGACAAGCTGGAGCGTCAGGTTCCGTCAGAAGGGGGCGCGCGAAGCCCATGAGCGGTGTCATGAAGCGTATGGGGATGATCTTCCGCGCGAAGGCGAACAAGGCCCTTGACCGGGCCGAGGACCCGCGCGAGACCCTCGATTACTCGTACCAGAAGCAGCTGGAGCTGCTGCAGAAGGTCCGCCGCGGCGTCGCCGACGTGGCCACCTCGCGCAAGCGCCTGGAGCTCCAGCTGAACCAGCTCCAGGGCCAGTCGGCCAAGCTGGAGGACCAGGGACGCAAGGCCCTCGCCCTGGGCAGGGAGGACCTGGCACGGGAGGCACTGTCCCGCCGCGCCGCGCTCCAGCAGCAGGTCACCGACCTGGAGACGCAGCACCAGACCCTCCAGGGCGAGGAGGAGAAGCTCACGCTCGCGGCCCAGCGGCTGCAGGCCAAGGTCGACGCCTTCCGCACCAAGAAGGAGACCATCAAGGCCACCTACACCGCGGCCCAGGCACAGACCCGCATCGGCGAGGCCTTCTCCGGCATCTCCGAGGAGATGGGCGACGTCGGCCTGGCCATCCAGCGTGCCGAGGACAAGACCGCCCAGATGCAGGCCCGCGCCGGTGCCATCGACGAGCTGCTCGCGTCCGGTGCCCTGGACGACCCCTCCGGCATGGCCAAGGACGACATCCAGGCCGAGCTGGACCGTCTTTCGGGCGGTACGGACGTGGAGCTGGAACTCCAGCGGATGAAGGCCGAGCTGGCAGGCGGCGGCTCCGCGCAGCAGCAGGCCATCGAGGGCGGCTCGGCCGCTGCCGACCGGCAGCAGCCGCAGGACACCCCCCGCTTCGACAAGCAGTAGGCCCCACCGCACGGCGCACCACACCACACAGCACCACACAGCACCGCACCGCGCCGAGGAGGCGTCAATGATCGTCAGGATCATGGGGGAGGGGCAGTGGAATCTCGACGAGCGTCACTTCGCCGAGCTGAACAGCCACGACGAGGAACTGCTCATCGAGATGGAGAGGGGTGACGAGGACGGCTTCCGGCGCACGCTCGGGAGCCTCCTCGACGCCGTGCGCCGTACCGGCACGCCGCTGCCCGACGACGCGCTCGAACCGTCCGAACTGATCCTCCCGAGCCCGGACGCCACCCTCGACGAGGTCCGGGCCATGCTCTCCGACGGCGGTCTGATCCCCGGCTGAGGCACAGCCGGGGAGTACGGGCCGACGGGCCCGTACGGGACGGCCCCGGGTTGTCCGCACCGAGGTCGGGGTCGGGATCCAGCGGGTCGGCGGGGTCGGAGTCGGAAGCCGTCGGGGTCGGAAGCCCGCGAGCCGACCGCCCGCCGCGACAGCGGGCCGCCCGCCCGCCACGACAGGGGCGCACGTTCCTCGAACGTGCGCCCTTTACCGTAATCGGGTGAACTCCCTCGGACGCGGCATACGCCGGACCGCCGCCTTGCTCCGCGAGCATCCGCTCGCCCTGGACGCCCTGCTGGCCCTCGGCGTGCTCGTGTGCATGGTCGCCGCATCCTTCGTCGAGCCCCACGGCGAGAACGGCCCCACCTTCGGTGCCCGCACCCCCGGGCTCCAGAGCCTCGTCGTCATGCCGGTCGCGGCCGCCGCCCTGGTGTTCCGGCGGCGCAGGCCCCTCGCCGTGCTCGGTGTCACCGGGGGGCTCACCTTCATCGAACTGATCACCACCGATCCCCCCGCGCCCGTCCCGATGAGCGCCGTCGTGGCCCTCTACACGGTCGCCTCCCGCACCGACCGGCCCACCACATGGCGGGTCGGACTGCTCACCATGACCGTGCTCACGGTCAGCGCGATGGCCTTCGGCTCCACCCCCTGGTACGCCCAGGAGAACCTCGGTGTGTTCGCCTGGACCGGTATGGCGGCCGCGGCCGGCGACGCGGTCCGCAGCCGCCGGGCGTTCGTCGACGCCATGCGCGAGCGGGCCGAGCGGGCCGAGCGCACCCGCGAGGAGGAGGCCCGCCGCAGGGTCGCCGAGGAGCGTCTGCGTATCGCCCGCGATCTGCACGACGTCGTGGCCCACCACATCGCCCTGGTCAATGTGCAGGCGGGAGTGGCCGCACACGTCATGGACCGGAGGCCCGACCAGGCGAAGGAGGCCCTCGCCCACGTACGGGAGGCGAGCCGGTCGGCCCTCGACGAACTGCGCGCCACCGTCGGACTGCTGCGCCAGTCCGGCGATTCGGAGGCCCCCACCGAACCGGCACCCGGCCTGCACCGGCTCGACGACCTGGTGGGCTCCTTCCGGAACGCCGGACTGCCCGTCCAGGTCGCCCGTACCGACACGGACGGCGGACTCCCGTCGGCCGTGGACCTCGCGGCGTACCGGATCATCCAGGAGGCCCTGACCAATGTGCAGAAGCACGCCGGACCCGGCGCCAGGGCCGAGGTGAGCGTGCTCCGGGTGGGGCCGTCCGTGGAGATCACCGTGATCGACGACGGAGGCACCGCCGGCCCCGCCGCGGACGCCCCCACGGCGGCCGGCACCCGGAGGACCGCCCCGGACAGGACCGGGGGCGGCAGCGGCGGGGCCGGCGGTGCGGTGAACGGCGACGGCGGCGGACACGGTCTGCTCGGCATGCGGGAGCGCGTCGGCGCGCTCGGCGGGAGCTGCACCACCGGCCCCCGCTACGGCGGCGGTTTCCGCGTCCAGGCGATACTGCCCCTCGGAGCCGGCACGGGGGAGGACGTATGACGATCAGGGTGCTGCTCGCCGACGACCAGGCGCTGCTGCGCAGCGCCTTCCGGATCCTCGTGGACTCGGAACCCGACATGGAGGTGGTCGGGGAGGCGGCCGACGGCGCCGAGGCCGTGGCCCTCGCCCGGTCCGAGCGGGCCGACGTCGTCCTTATGGACATCCGGATGCCCGGCACGGACGGGCTCGCCGCCACCCGCATGATCAGCGAGGATCCCGCCCTGTCCGATGTCCGGGTGGTGATGCTCACCACCTTCGAGGTGGACGAGTACGTGGTCCAGTCCCTGCGGGCCGGCGCCTCCGGCTTCCTCGGCAAGGGAGCCGAGCCCGAGGACCTGCTCGGCGCCATCCGGGTCGCCGCGGCCGGCGACGCCCTGCTCTCCCCGGCCGCGACCAAGGGCCTGATCGCCAGGTTCCTCGCCCAGGGTGGGCCCGCGGACGAGGGCGACGGGTCCTCGTCCTACGCCGAGCGGCTGGCCGCCCTCACCGGCCGGGAGCGCGAGGTGCTGGTCCAGGTCGCCGGCGGCCACTCCAACGACGGGATCGCCGAACGCCTCTCGGTCAGTCCCCTGACGGTCAAGACCCATGTGAACCGGGCGATGGCGAAGCTGGGCGCCCGCGACCGTGCGCAACTGGTGGTGATCGCGTACGAATCGGGCCTGGTACGTCCGAGGTCGGAGTGACGTGAGTGACGCGAGAGGACGTCGAGCGTCGGCGAGGTGACGGCGGCAGTGACGGCGAGGTGACCGCGGCAGTGACGGCGAGTGACCGAGGGGCCGGGGAGTAGACCCGCGTACTCCATTCGCGGTATGCGCGGCATAAGGAAACCGGTCTGGGGGGCGAGGACCGACCCCCTTCTCATACGTGATCGTAGAGGCGGGCCATTGGGCCCGCCTGCCGCGCAAGCCACGGAAGAGAGACCGACCCATGTCCTGGCTGTCCAGATTCAGCCTCGCACAACGGGCCCTGATCGGGCTGATGTCGATCGTGGCGATCGTCTTCGGGGCGATCGCCATCCCGCAGATCAAGCAGCAGCTGCTGCCCACCATCGAACTCCCGATGGTGTCGGTGCTGGCCCCCTACCAGGGCGCCTCACCCGACGTCGTCGAGAAGCAGGTGGTCGAACCGCTCGAGAACACCATCAAGGCCGTCGACGGAATCAAGGGCATCACCTCCACGGCGAGCGAGGGCAACGCCCTGATCATGGCGTCCTTCGACTACGGCGACCAGGACACCAAGCAGCTCGTCGCCGACGTCCAGCAGGCGGTCAACCGGGCCCGCGCCCAGCTCCCCGAGGACGTCGACCCGCAGGTCGTGGCCGGCTCCACCGACGACATGCCGACCGTGGTGCTCGCCGTGTCCTCCGACAAGGACCAGCAGGCCCTCGCCGACCAGCTCGGGCGCACCGTCGTCCCGGTCCTGGAGGACATCGACGGCGTCGGTCGGGTGAGCGTCCAGGGCGTCCAGGACCTCCAGGTCTCCGTGATCCCCGACGACGGCAAGCTCGCCAAGGCGGGTCTCAACCCGGCCACGCTCTCCCAGGCGCTCCAGGCCGCCGGCGCCACCGTGCCGGCCGGCTCGTTCGACGAGGGCGGCAAGAACCGCACCGTCCGCGTCGGCGGCGGCCTCACCTCGCTGAAGCAGATCGAGGACCTGCGGGTCGGTGCCCCCGGCAACAAGCCGGTCCGTCTCGGCGACGTCGCGACCGTGAAGCAGCAGGAGGCCCCGCGGGCCTCGATCACCCGCACCAACGGCAAGCCCAGCCTCGCGGTCCTCGCCACCATGGACCACGACGGAAGCGCGGTCGCCATCTCGGACGCCGTCAAGGCCGAACTGCCCGGCCTGCGCGAGGACCTCGGCTCCGGCGCCGAACTGACCGTCGTCAGCGACCAGGGCCCGGCCGTCTCCAAGTCGATATCCGGCCTCACCACCGAGGGCGCGCTCGGCCTGCTCTTCGCGGTGGTCATCATCCTGGTGTTCCTCGCGTCGCTCCGCTCGACGCTGGTCACCGCCGTGTCCATCCCGCTGTCGGTCGTGCTCGCGCTGATCGTGCTGTGGACCCGCGATCTGTCGCTCAACATGCTCACCCTGGGCGCGCTGACCATCGCCATCGGCCGGGTCGTCGACGACTCGATCGTGGTCCTGGAGAACATCAAGCGGCACCTCGGCTACGGCGAGGAGCGGCAGGCCGCCATCCTCACCGCGGTCAAGGAGGTGGCCGGCGCGGTCACCTCGTCGACGCTCACCACCGTCGCCGTGTTCCTGCCGATCGGTCTCACCGGCGGCATGATCGGTGAGCTCTTCGGCTCCTTCAGTCTGACCGTCACCGCAGCCCTGCTCGCGTCGCTGCTGGTCTCGCTGACCGTGGTGCCGGTGCTCTCGTACTGGTTCCTGCGCGCCCCCAAGGGCACTTCCGAGGACCCGGACGAGGCGCGTCGCGCCGCCGAGGAGAAGGAGGAGCGCAGCGTCCTCCAGCGTCTGTACGTGCCGGTGCTGCGGTTCGCGACCCGGCGGCGGCTCACCAGCGTGGCCCTCGCGGTCGTCGTGCTCGTCGGCACGTTCGGCATGGCTCCGCTGCTGAAGACGAACTTCTTCGACCAGGGCGAGCAGCCGGTGCTCACCGTCAAGCAGGAACTGGAGCCGGGCACCTCGCTGGCGGCCACCGACGCGTCGGCGAAGAAGATCGAGAAGGTCCTCGACGGCATCGACGGGGTCAAGAACTACCAGGTCACCGTCGGCTCCTCCGGCTTCCTCGCGGCCTTCGGCGGAGGTACGGGCTCCAACCAGGCGTCCTACCAGGTCACCCTGGAGGACTCGGCGTCCTACGAGAAGACCCGCGACCGCATCGACGCCGAGCTGGCCAAGCTCGACGGCATCGGCGAGACCGGCATCACGGCGGGCGACGCCTTCGGAGCCCAGAAGCTGAGCGTGGTCGTGAAGGCCGCCGACCCTGACGTGCTCAAGAAGGCCGCCGAGCAGGTGCGGTCCGCCGTCGCGGAGCTGGACGAGGCGACCGACGTGCAGAGCGACCTCGCGCAGAGCGTGCCGCGGATCTCGGTCCGTGCGAACTCCAAGGCGGCGGAGGCCGGCTTCAACGACGCCGCACTCGGCGCCGCGGTGGTCCAGGCGGTGCGCGGCACCCCGGCCGGCAAGGCGGTCCTCGACGACAGCGAGCGCGACGTCGTGATCACCTCGGCCCGCCCCGCCACCACTCTCGACGAGCTGAAGAAGCTGCCCCTCGGCCCGGTGAAGCTCGGTGACATCGCCGAGGTGAAGCTGGAGCCGGGTCCGGTCTCCATGACCCGTATCGACGGTGCCCGGTCCGCCACCATCACGGCCAAGCCGAAGGGTGACAACACCGGCGCGGTCAGCTCGGCGCTCCAGACGAAGCTCGCGACGCTGAAGCTCCCGGAGGGCGCCACCGCGTCCATCGGCGGTGTGTCCGAGGACCAGACCGAGGCCTTCACCTCGCTCTTCCTCGCCATGCTGGCGGCCGTCGCGATCGTGTTCATGCTGCTGGTCGCGACCTTCCGGTCGCTGGTCCAGCCGCTGATCCTGCTGGTCTCCATCCCGTTCGCGGCGACCGGAGCGATCGGCCTGCTGGTCGCCACCGGCACCCCGATGGGTGTTCCCGCCCTGATCGGCATGCTGATGCTGATCGGCATCGTGGTGACCAACGCGATCGTGTTGATCGACCTGGTCAACCAGTACCGGGCCCAGGGCTTCGGCGTCGTCGAGGCGGTCGTCGAGGGCGGCCGGCACCGGCTCCGTCCGATCCTGATGACGGCCCTGGCCACGATCTGCGCACTGCTTCCGATGGCCTTCGGCATCACCGGCGAGGGCGGCTTCATCGCCCAGCCGCTGGCGGTCGTCGTGATCGGCGGTCTGGTGACCTCGACCCTGCTGACGCTGCTGCTCGTCCCGACGCTGTACGCGATGGTGGAGCTCCGCAAGGAGCGCCGTCGCGCCAAGCGCCAGGCGAAGCGCGAGGCGAGGAACGGGGCCGGACAGCCGGCCGAGAAGGTGTCCGTGGAGAAGGACCTCCAGCCGACGGAGGTCTGATCCGGCGGGCCTCGGTCCGGCCCGTCCGGACCGAGGCCCGGTCATGGGGCCCGGTCATCGGGACCGAGAACCGGTCGAGCAACGCGAAGGGGCGCCCCCGGATCGGGGACGCCCCTTCGGCGTCGTAGCGGCTGCGTCGTACCGCCGTGCCGTTACGGCAGGGCGAGCATGCGCTCCAGCGCCAGCTTCGCGAAGCTCTCCGTCTCCTTGTCGACCTGGATCCGGTTCACGAGGTTGCCCTCGGCCAGGGATTCCAGCGCCCACACCAGGTGCGGCAGGTCGATCCGGTTCATGGTCGAGCAGAAGCAGACCGTCCGGTCGAGGAAGACGATCTCCTTGTCCTCGTCGGCGAAGCGGTCGGCCAGTCGGCGCACCAGGTTGAGCTCCGTGCCGATGGCCCACTTGGAGCCGGCCGGGGCGGCCTCCAGCGTCTTGATGATGTACTCCGTCGAACCGACGTAGTCGGCCGCGGCCACCACCTCGTGCTTGCACTCGGGGTGCACCAGCACGTTGACGCCCGGGATGCGCTCGCGCACCTCGTTGACGGAGTCGAGGGAGAAGCGGCCGTGCACCGAGCAGTGGCCGCGCCAGAGGATCATCCTGGCGGCGCGCAGCTCCTCGGCGGTCAGCCCGCCGTTCGGCTTGTGCGGGTTGTAGACCACACAGTCGTCGAGGGACATGCCCATGTCCCGGACCGCGGTGTTCCGGCCGAGGTGCTGGTCCGGCAGGAACAGCACCTTCTCGCCCTGCTCGAAGGCCCAGTCGAGAGCGCGCCTGGCGTTGGACGAGGTGCAGATGGTGCCGCCGTGCTTGCCCGTGAAGGCCTTGATGTCGGCCGAGGAGTTCATGTACGAGACGGGCACGACCTGCTCGGCGATGCCGGCCTCGGTCAGCACGTCCCAGCATTCGGCGACCTGCTCGGCGGTGGCCATGTCGGCCATGGAGCAGCCGGCGGCCAGGTCGGGCAGCACGACCTTCTGGTCGTCCGTGGTGAGGATGTCCGCGGACTCGGCCATGAAGTGCACACCGCAGAAGACGATGTACTCGGCCTCCGGCTTGGCGGCGGCGTCCCGGGCGAGCTTGAAGGAGTCGCCGGTGACGTCGGCGAACTGGATGACCTCGTCGCGCTGGTAGTGATGGCCGAGCACGAAGACCTTGTCGCCGAGCCTCTCCTTGGCCGCCCGGGCGCGCTCCACCAGGTCCGGGTCGGACGGGGAGGGCAGTTCGCCGGGGCACTCCACACCGCGCTCGCTCTTGGGGTCGGCGTCGCGGCCGAGCAGCAGGAGGGCGAGCGGCGTCGGCTGGACGTCCAGTTGTTGGGCGGTGGTCACGACACGCACCCTTTCTGTTCTGCGGACATACCTTTTCGTCGGAATGACGCTATCTATCATAACCGCTTCACGTCAGATTGACGATGTCCATAGCGTCGATGTGACGCATCACCACAGGACGAGTCGGTGCCCTGCCGCGATCCGGTGTGCGAGCATGAAAGGAGAAAGTTGCGCCTGGCCCGGAATGAATCCGCGGCCCCGCCGGTTAGCAACCGTCGGCAGCAGACCGTACAACCCGGGAGAGATGTAGATGTCCGTTCAGGACGAGAAGACCACCGTGAGCGACGGCATCATCCTGACCGACGCCGCCGCGGCCAAGGTCAAGGCCCTGCTCGACCAGGAAGGCCGCGACGACCTGGCGCTGCGCGTAGCCGTTCAGCCCGGCGGCTGCTCCGGCCTGCGCTACCAGCTCTTCTTCGACGAGCGTGCGCTCGACGGCGACGTCGTCAAGGACTTCGACGGTGTCAAGGTCGTCACCGACCGGATGAGCGCCCCGTACCTGGGCGGCGCCTCCATCGACTTCGTCGACACCATCGAGAAGCAGGGCTTCACGATCGACAACCCGAACGCGACGGGCTCCTGCGCCTGCGGCGACTCGTTCAGCTGACCGGCACACACGTGGAAGGCGGTGACTCCCGAGGGAGCCACCGCCTTCGTGTTTCCGGTGCCTCGGGTTTCGGCGGCGCTTCCGTGTTCCCGGTGCCTCATCCGGCCCGCGCTCCGTTCCGCCCGGGGCCGGACCGGTCCGTGCCGGGCCGGTACGGTTCGGGGCGGTCCGGTTCGGTCCGTCCGGCGTGTACGGACCCGCGGCCGTCACTTACGCGGCACGGTCTGCCCGCTCTGCGCGTCCACGACCTTCCGTTCGCCCAGCGGTGCGTCCAGCTTCACCGAGACGCTCTGCTCCTGCGCGATCAGGATGCAGACCCTGCCCGGTTCCCGCGGGGCCTCCGTGATCGCGACCCGGACCTCGTCCGCGGTCTCCGTCGCCCGCCCCGAGTACACGCTGCACACACCGCCCCAGAAGCGCAGCGTCAGAGTGCGCCCGTCCCGCGTGACCGCGTAGGAGTCGACCCGCCGCTCCTCCGCCGCGGGCCCGTCCGACGGCTTCGGGTCCTTCGACGGCTTCGGCGGGGCGGTCTCGGCCAGCTGGTCCGGGTGGACGGCGATCTGCGCGATCGTGAACGGCGCCGCCGTACCCTCGGGCCTCACCTCGAACAGCCACGACGGCACCAGCGTCTGCACTCCGCGCACATACTGCGTCGACAGTCCGAACACCGCTCCGGTCACCGGCACCGGCTTCACCGGCCCGCCCTTCCTCTCGGGCACGCACGGCACGTCCGGGGTCTTCACATCGCTCTCGTCCACCGGGACCGGCCGGGCGCACCCGGCGATGCCGATCGGGCCGCTGTCCTTGCGTGCCGCGTTCAGCTGCTTCAGCGCCTCCTCGGCACTCACCACCCGGTACTCGTCACCCTTCACAGGCTTCAGCAGTTGCCCGCTGCCGCCCACGACGCGCCCGCTCACGCCCACATGGACACCGGTGCTCCAGCCGTACGTGGGCAGTCCGCCGACCTTCGGGTTCGCGTTCACCACCCGCACCGCGCCCATCACCTGCCGGGCGTCGAGCTTGGCGTCGTCCAGGCCGATCCCCTTCAGCACCGGAGCCGCGGCCGCCAGCGCCGCCTTCTCGCTCACCGGGGAGGTCCCGCCGCCCGACGGCGAGGACGGTTCCGGGCACCGCTTGCCCTTGAGGCACATGTCACTGCCCTGCGGCCCGAACGCGGCGAACGTCCACGTCCCCGGAGCCTGCCGGTTCACCGTGAGGACCGGGCCCGAACCGTCCCTCGCCCCGCCGACCCGCCACGCCGTGCCCTCCAGACGCGGAGCACCGGGCACGTCCAGGGCCTTCGCCAGCCGCGCCACCTCGGCCTCGCCGACCGTGCCCTCCGGCCGGTACACCGCCGCCCGGTCGGGACCGTCCGGCAGATCGCCGGTCGCCCGGTACAGGGCGTCGTTCGGGTCCGGCTCGCCCGGCGCGATGCCCGCGGCGGCGCCGTCCAGCGCCAGCGGCGGCGGACCGTCGGACCCGCGGGCGTCACCACGGGCACCGTCGTGTGCCGGGGTGCCCCCGTCCCCGAAGGCCGTCGACGCCCAGTACGCGCCCCCGCCGCCGGTGAGCAGCACGGCGGCCGCGACCGATACGAGGACGAGCGTCGGACGCCGCCGTCGAGGGCCGCCCGCGTCGTCCGCGTGCCTCTCCGTGTCTGCCATGGGCCTGTCAGGGGCGTCTGCGTTGCTGTCGGGCCGCTCGCTGCTCACCGCATGCTCCTTCGACTGCGCTGCCGTCCGCTTCCGTGTCCCGCACCCTCACGATGCGGGACACGGATGTGACGGAACAGGGGAGCGCGCGGTTCCCTCCCCCGGTCGGCGGCGTGACGAAGCCCGTACGGGAAGCCCTACGGGAGGCCGTCCGGGGAGCCTCAGGGGAAAGCCGTTCGGGGCCGTACGGGGAGCCCTGGAGGAGAGTCGTACGGGAGAGTCGTACGGCAAGCCCCCGCGGGAAGCCCTGGCGGGATCAGTCCCCGTAGTCGGACATCCCCTCGACCAGGTCCACGGAGGCCGGCGGCACCGAGATCGTGTGGATGAGCGACGGCGAAACGGGCGCGGGAGCGGTCTTCTCGTGCGGCGCCCAGTGCTGGACCATCCGGGCGCAGTCGCAGCGCAGCTGCTCCAGGCCCTCATCCATTTCCAGCGGGCCTGACTCCGGGAAGGTGTGCTTCGGCATGCGACTGCTCCCGTGACTCATGGGGCCGCAACGCCGCGGCCCCGCCACTCCGCACCGTACGCATCGTCTGCGGAGCGAAAAAAGACCTACTATTGGGTAGTTTCCGTCTTCGGTGCACGGCTCGCGACCGGGTAGCGTGGACTGTCACTGTTGTCCTCCGCAGGAGCAGCCACCGCCGTGCGTATCGCAGTCACCGGCTCCATCGCCACCGACCACCTCATGACCTTCCCCGGCCGATTCGCCGACCAGCTGGTCGCCGATCAGCTGCACACGGTCTCCCTCTCCTTCCTCGTCGACAACCTCGACGTGCGCCGGGGTGGTGTCGGTCCCAACATCTGCTTCGGCATGGGCCAGCTCGGCACCAGGCCCATCCTGGTCGGCGCCGCCGGCTACGACTTCGACGAGTACCGTGCCTGGCTGGACCGGCACGGCGTCGACACCGAGTCGGTCCGTATCTCCGAGGTGCTGCACACCGCCCGCTTCGTGTGCACCACCGACGCCGACCACAACCAGATCGGCTCCTTCTACACCGGCGCCATGAGCGAGGCCCGCCTCATCGAGCTGAAGTCCGTCGCCGACCGCGTCGGCGGACTCGACCTGGTCCTCATCGGCGCCGACGACCCCGAGGCGATGCTGCGCCACACCGAGGAGTGCCGCTCCCGGGGCATCCCGTTCGCCGCCGACTTCTCCCAGCAGATCGCCCGGATGAACGGCGAGGAGATCCGGATACTGCTGGACGGCGCGACGTACCTCTTCTCCAACGAGTACGAGAAGGGCCTCATCGAGTCCAAGACCGGCTGGACCGAGGAGGAGATCCTGTCCCGGGTCGGCCACCGGATCACCACGCTCGGCTCCCGCGGCGTCCGCATCGAGCGGGACGGCGAGCAGCCCATCGTGGTGGGCTGCCCCGAGGAGGATGCCAAGGTCGACCCCACCGGTGTCGGCGACGCGTTCCGGGCCGGTTTCCTCTCCGGCCTCCAGTGGGGCGTCGGACTGGAGCGCGCGGCCCAGGTCGGCTGCATGCTGGCGACCCTGGTGATCGAGACGCTCGGCACCCAGGAGTACACCCTGCGCCGCGCCCACTTCATGGAGCGCTTCACCAAGGCCTACGGCGAGGACGCCGCCGGTGAGGTCCGGGTCCACCTGGGCTGACGCCCCCGGCCGAACCCGGGGCGGGGCCGCGCCGACCACCCCCGGGTTCCGTCGGCCCCGGCCGCCCCGAACCCGGACGGTCCCGGGTCGGACCCTGCGCCATATCCCGTACGGCGGACCCGCATCACGCACATCGGGCCGGTCCGGCCGCACTTGTACGCCGGACCGGTTCGACCGCACTCACACACCGGCCTCGTACACCGGCACCGGCCGTCCAGACGACGTCCGGGCAGGACACCTCGCGCAGCGCCCCGGGCGACTCGCCCGCGTGCAGCCCCCGAGGTCAGACGCTGCGCCGCACCTCGTACGCCGTGCCGCCCTCCACCGGGTGCTCGCCCACGTACTCCTGGCCCCGCATCCCGCACCACGCCGGAATGTCCAGCCGCGCCGCCTCGTCGTCCGAGAGCACCGTCACCACCGCGCCGACCGGCACATCGCCGATGACCTTCGCCAGCTCGATCACCGGAATGGGGCAACGCTTCCCCAGCGTGTCCACCACCGGCGACTCCGGAGCGCCGCTGCCCGCGCCCGCCGCCGGTGAGGGCGCCCCCAGCTGCTCGCGGACCCGTCCGACGACCCCCGGCAACACCTCCAGGAACCGGTCCACGTCGGCCGCCTCCGTGCCCAGCGGCAGCGACACCCGGACGTTCCCCTCCGACAGCACGCCCATGGCGCGCAGTACATGGCTGGGCGTCAGTGTGCTGCTCGTACACGACGAACCGGACGAAACGGAGAACCCGGCCCGGTCCAGTTCGTGCAGCACCGTCTCCCCGTCGACATAGAGACAGGAGAAGGTCACCAGATGCGGCAGCCGCCGCACCGGGTCACCGGCGACCTCGACGTCCGGCACCGACCCGGGCACCCGCGCCCGGATGCGGTCCACCAGTTCCCGGAGCCGCTCCGCCTCCGCTGCCGCCTCGGCCCGTACGGCCCGGAGGGACGCCGCGGCCGCCACGATGCCCGGGACGTTCTCGAAGCCGGCCGCCCGGCCCGACTCCCGCTCGTCGGCGGGGCCTTGCGACGAGAACCGGACGCCTTTCCGCACCACCAGCAGTCCGACTCCGGCCGGTCCGCCCCACTTGTGCGCACTCGCCGTCAGCAATGACCAGTCGCCCGCCACCGGCCCCCAGCCCAGCGACTGGGCCGCGTCCACCAGCAGCGGCACGCCCGCCTCCCGGCACACCCCGGCGACCCCGGCCACCGGCTGCTCGGTGCCCACCTCATGGTTCGCGGACTGCAGGCAGGCGAGCGCGGTGTCCTCGCGCAGCGCCCGCGCGTACCCCTCGGCCGTGACCCGGCCGGTGCGGTCCACCGGCACCTCGGTCACCGAGCCGCCGTCCGCCTCGTGGGCGGACGCCGCGTGGAGTACGGACGAATGCTCCACCGCGGACACGATCAGGTGACGTCCGCTCCGCCGGCGGCCGGCGAGCGCACCCGCGACACCCGTGTGCACCGCCCGGGTGCCGGACGTGGTGAAGACCAGTTCGTCCGGACGGCAGCCCACCGCCTCGGCCGTCGCCTCCCGCGCCGCGTCGAGCAGCATCCGGGCGCGCCGGCCCTCCCGGTAGAGCCGCGCCGGATCGGCCCACCCCTCGTCCAGCGAGGCCTGGAGCGCCTGCCGGGCGACGGGGTGCAGAGGAGCGGAGGACGCGGCGTCGAAGTAGGTCACCGTCTCACGCTAACTCTCCGGGACCGGGTCGCGGAAAGGCCGGGGGCCGGGCCGCAGCCCGGCCCCCGGCCCGGTCGCGGAGGGGCTCCGGCCGGTCCGGGAAAGGCCGTCAGATGCCGTGCGGAGGCCGCAGGTCGGGGGCACGGAACCCGTCTCCCGGAGGGCCCGGGCCACCCCTTCGGGGTGTCGGGCGGCGCGTTGGGCACCCTCCCCGCGCGACCCCAAATAGCGTCCAGTAGGGTTTGGTCCGCATAAACATCCAAACCCCTGCCCGCGTCAGGGCCGGCGACCGACCAGCGAGACGGCCGCAGCCGACCTGCGGGCGAGACTCTCGGGAAGGCGCTACGTGAGTCCCTACGGCTCCGACCGCTCGCCGCGGCGCCCGATGCGGCGGAAGCTGCTGCAGGCGCTGACTGCGGGCCTGGTCCTTGCGACCGCTACCGGTTGCACATACAAGGACTTTCCCCGCCTCGGAATGCCCACCCCCGTCACCGAGGAGGCGCCGCTCATCCTCTCCCTGTGGCAGGGGTCCTGGGCGGCAGCACTCGCCACGGGCGTGCTGGTCTGGGGTCTGATCCTGTGGAGTGCGTTCTTCCACAGGCGCAGCCGCACCAAGATCGAGGTTCCTCCGCAGACCCGGTACAACATGCCCATCGAGGCCCTGTACACGGTCGTCCCGCTCATCATCGTGTCGGTGCTGTTCTACTTCACCGCACGTGACGAGTCGCGACTCCTCGCTCTGTCGAAGCCGACCCACACCATCAACGTGGTCGGCTACCAGTGGAGCTGGGCCTTCAACTACGTCGAGAACGTGGACGGCAAGCCCGCCGGCGACGCCAAGAAGGACGAGAAGCTCAAGGCGATCCCGGACCGGTACATCAAGGACTTCCCCGCGGGTGCCGAAGGCGTCTACGACTACGGCATCCCCGGCACCCGGAACCCGCAGACCGGCAACCCCGGTCCGACCCTGTGGCTGCCGAAGGGCGAGAAGGTCCGCTTCGTCCTGACGTCGCGCGACGTCATCCACTCCTTCTGGGTGGTGCCGTTCCTCTTCAAGATGGACGTCATCCCCGGGCACACCAACGTCTTCGAGGTGACCCCCACCGCGGAGGGCACTTTCATGGGCAAGTGCGCCGAGCTCTGCGGCGTCGACCACTCCCGCATGCTCTTCAACGTGAAGGTCGTCTCCCCGGAGCGCTACCAGCAGCACCTCAAGGAGCTGGCGGAGAAGGGCCAGACCGGCTTCGTGCCCGCAGGCATCGAGCAGACCGAGCCCGCCAAGAACGCGGAGACGAACAAACTGTGAGCATCCTCAACGAACCTCAGGGTGCCGCCGCGGCCGCAGACTCGTACGAGAACGAACTGCCGGTCCGGCGTGCTCAGCCCGGTAATGTCGTCGTGAAGTGGCTGACCACCACGGACCACAAGACGATCGGCACGCTGTACCTGGTCACCTCGTTCGTGTTCTTCGTCATCGGTGGCGTGATGGC